>DXAP01000121.1 GCA_019116985.1 Candidatus Ligilactobacillus excrementavium
CAAGATAGTCGAAAATACAAAATAGAAGACTATTCAAAAAAGAATAGAAGAAAATAGGTATGAAGAAGATAAAGTTATCCTTCAACCAAAAAAAATGCCAGCTAATTATGTTTTTTAAAATTGGGGTGGTATTTTTTTATGATCATTAGAAAAAATTACATAATCTTTACCTGATCGATATTCAATAAACAAATTCCAGTTGTACGTTATAAGTGTAGAGTGCAAGGGTATGTAAGACAGCATTGTCTTTTGGAGGCGTAACTATGAAAAATGAAATCGTTATCCCCAGTTTAAAACGTGCAGTTATTGGTGGTCTAGTTGTACTGGTCGTATTTATTTTGACAGGAGTGATCGAATTTTAGTTTTCTAATAATTCATATTTTTACAAACACTAGTTAGTAGACAGTATAAATCTGATATTGTCTACTATTTAAAATTCTGTGTTTTTCCCTTTAGCAAATCAAACATGGTATATTAGTGATGACTATTTATTGTGTTGGTTAAAAGAGGGGGAGAATTAATGGAAAATTTTTTTATAGTTACATGCTTAGTAGTTTTTGCTTATCTTATTTTTTGTTCAGCAAACAAAAAAAGGCATAGGCTTCAGAAAAAGTCGTTCGTATTCTTTGCTATGGCTATGACTGTCTTGTTGGTTGGAGCGTGTTCAGCTAATGACTCCAAACAAACAAGTAGTAATGAAAAAACTGAACAGGTAACGTCTAGCAAAGATGAGTCGTCAAAAGAAAGTACTACTAAGAGATCTGATCCTAAGAAAGATAGAGCTCAGGAATCAGAAAAACAGGAGTCTATTCAGAAAACAAAATCAGACGAAAAGAAAGCTGCAAATCGAACTGACCAACAACAACGAGCCGCAAATAAAGGATTAGCTGATTTAAAATATCAAGGGACACAAACAATTAATGTCAATAATGGGGTTCCAACGTTTAGTGAAGCGGATATGTCTACTAAAAATGGTTCTTGGGAAAGATATGGAGACCTTGATAGTTTAAACCGTGCTACATCTGCGGAAGCGATGCTAAATCAGGCCACTATGCCAAAACAAGGTGAAAAGCGTGGTAGTATTTCGGATGTTACACCGACAGGCTGGAAAAATAAAAAAATACCAGGGGGATATCTTTATAATCGTTCACATTTGATCGGCTGGGCTTTATCTGCAGAAAATAACAATTGGAAAAATTTGATCACTGGTACACGTCAGTTAAATAGTCCCGAAATGTTACGCTTTGAAATGGATATAAAAGCATATTTGGAACAAAGTAGTAGTAATTATGTTAGATATTCGGTGACTCCTATTTTCCGTGGAAATGAACTTTTAGCGCGTGGGGTACATCTAATGGCTAAGTCAGTTGGAGAAAACAGTATTTCATTTAATGTATTTATTTTTAATGTACAAGATGGCGTAAAGTTAAACTATGCGGATGGGTCAAGTAATATTTCTGGTGCTACATATGCTGGTGGTGCGTCTGATGGGCAAAGCCAAGAGAATAGAAAAAATGAGCAACAACAAGTAGCTCCGCAGCAACAAAGTAATGATCAGAATGTAAAAGTATATGTTACTCCAACGGGTGATAAGTATCATAACCATCCACATGGACGTGGAAATTTTAAGGCAACTACTTTAAAAGAAGCAAAAGCTCAAGGATTACAGCCATGTAAAATATGTGATCCACCAGCATAAAATTAATATTGTTTCAAATGATAGAAGCTTGTAACACAGGTTGTTATAGGCTTTTTTATATTGTAGCGAAAAAGTTGTTGAATGATTTTTTATTTACAATTCGAACTAATGTTCGTATAATTATATTGGACAAAACGTTTGGGGGTATTGCGATGGATTATTCAAAGGAGCCACATGGAGTCTTTTTTTTGATAGATAATAAATCTTTTTATGCTAGTGTAGAATGTTCCCAAAGGGGGCTTGATCCTTTGGAAACACCGCTAGTTGTATTGTCAGAACAAGAAAATACCAACGGAGGATTAATTTTGGCCACATCTCCGATGGCAAAAAAACTTTATGGGATCAGCAATGTGAGCCGTCAACGTGATCTACCAAAAAACGATGAATTATTAATTGTACCTCCACGGATGAATTTGTATATTGAAAAAAACTTAGAAATTAACGAAATCTTTCGGCATTATACCAAAGAGATCGACTGTGTCCCATATTCTATTGATGAAACGATCCTTGACCTAACTTATTCGTGGCAGTTATTTGGTAATAGCCCTAAAGAAGTAGCTCAGCAGATCCAAAAGGCTGTGCGTGAACGTTTGGGTTTATACACAACAGTTGGGATCGGTTCAAATCCGTTACAAGCTAAATTAGCGCTAGATCTTTTTGCCAAACATGCATCTGATTTAGTGGGTGAATTAGATTATGATAACTTTACCGATAAAATTTGGCCCATAACTGAATTGACGAATGTTTGGAGTATTGGACAGCGAACAGAAAAACATTTACACCAGATGGGTATCTATTCAATGAAAGACCTTGCACATACGACACCTTATCTTTTAAAAGAGGAAATGGGGATCATTGGAACACAATTATTAGCTTTAGCCTGGGGCATTGACCGGACTAATTTGGAAAAACCAGTGCGGGTTAAAAATGATAGTTTAGGAAATTCACAGGTTTTACCACGAGATTATCGTAAGCAAGAAGAAATCGAAGTTGTGATCCAAGAGATCGGGGAACAAGTGGCTGCAAGATTGCGGAAAAGGCATAAACAAACTATGTGTGTAAGTTTAAGTATTGGTTTTTCTTATGCTTCAGCACAAAAGACTGGTAAAAGTCGATTTTCACAACAAATGAAAATCGAGCCGACGAGTGATGGACGTAAACTAAATTACTACTTAATTCAGTTATTTAGACAAAATTGGCAGAAAGAAACTGTTAGAAATATTGCGGTTAGTTTTGGCAAATTAATTACTACGCAAGACCTGCAGTTGAATTTATTTACTTCGGTCAAAAAACAAGAAAAGCACGTAATACTAGAAAAGACGCTTGATAATATCAGGGCTGGTTTTGGCACAAAGGCCTTATTTTTTGGTCATAGTTTAAAACATGGGGGAACGATGTTAGACCGAGCTGGCTTGATCGGTGGGCATAATGGTGGCAATTCCTATAGCTAGTAAAAAGAAATCTTTTAGTTAATAAATTGTAAAGATTTTGTAATAGATTTTTTGAAATAAAAGGTATATACTACCTTCATAGTCATTTAAAGGAACACAAACTTTTATAGCAATTTATAACTAACTATCACATATTTCGGTTGTTCTAGTGGCTATGCACATATTATATATATCTGTTCTTCCTGTCGCTGTTGTGACAGGATTTTTTTTGCAATAATTACTTTCAATTTTAAAGATTCATTTTTGAAAAGGGTTGTCGATGAATTTTCACTATGCTATAATTACTTCGTTGACATTAAAGGCAATTGCTTTTATTGACAACTATTTAATTTGTCCCCCTAAACAAATTAATACAACCCCTAAGGCCTTGCTCCGATTTTGGAGTAGGGTTTTTTTGTGAGCTAATTTAAAGTAAACTAAAAACAGGAATCATATACGTAATACCTTGTGCGTTGTATAATTAACGAAGAAGAGATCGAGAGGTGGGTTGTTGTGGATATTAAATATCAAGCTGTGGGTAATACAGTGTATGAAATTTATATGAGTGAAAATATACAAAAGTATATTGTTCAAGCGATCAAAGATAAGTTACAAGACTTGTCGCTAAGAATAGAAGTGATTTCTTATCGACAGTTAAAGCAAGAAGGAAGACTAAGTTTATTACACGATATTGAGCCATTGTTAAATATGCGTGGGCGTGAAATTGAAATGAATTGTTTGTACTTGTTGTTATATTCAGAAGGTTCTGTAGCAGAAGAAAAGATTCGTTTATTGGACTGTGCGCCTTTTTCAGAACAGGGCTTGGCTTTTATTTTTCATAACCCTGGTTTGGAGTTTAATAGCGAAAAAGATCTATTTAAAACTGCAACCAGTACTGCTCAAGCGGCTGCAAGGATCAGTGCCCACTTTTTTAGTGGTGATTTAGGTTTAAGTCAGATCCAAGCTAATGTTTATCAGGCGTTTTATACAGCAGAAGATAATACTGTGACGGCAATTTTATTAGCTGATGAGCAAATGGCAATGGATACGAAGTTAACAAGAAAAATTGCTAGTTCTTATCACCTCCAAATAGTTAGCGGGCTGCAAAAAGATTTAAATGGAAAGCAACAGGCAGTTTTACGCCTGACAAAAAAATTGGCATAATATAATGTTATTAAGAATAGGAAGTTAAAATGAAATATATTCAATCGACTGGCAATCAGTCCGTAAAAAACTGGAAAAAATTACAAACAAAAAAGGGAAGAAGCCGCCAAAATAAATATTTGCTGGAAGGTTGGCATTTAGTAAACGAAGCTATTAAAGCAAACAAAAATATTTTGGAGATCATGGCAACGACTACTGTTTTTGAGCAAAATGGTACACAAAACTTGTGGCCCGAAGAGATCGAATGTTTTGAAATTTCAGACGAGGTTGCGCACCAATTGAGTGCAACTCCTAGTCCACAAGGCGTATTTGCGACAGTTTCACTGGATGACGAGCCTGAAATTTCTCCTGCAAGCGCTACGGGTGCTTGGTTATTTTTAGATACGATCCAAGACCCAGGTAATGTTGGAACGATGGTTAGAACGGCTGATGCAGCTGGTTTTTCTGGGGTTGTTTTAAGCCGGGGTTCAGTTGATATGTATCAACCTAAGCTTGTTCGCTCAATGCAAGGCAGTCAATTTCACATTCAACTGGTAGAAGGGGACCTGCGTGAGTGGACGGCAGCTTTCAAAAAGAATCATTTTCCAGTATTTGGCAGTGAACTAAATGAACAAGCAAGAAGTTATGATCAAGTTGGCCGCCACGAAGACTTTGCTTTGGTCATGGGAAATGAAGGTAATGGTTTAAGTCAAGAGATGTTATCAGAGACTTCGATGAATTTATATATTCCGCTTGCAGGACAAGCAGAGTCCTTAAATGTTGCAATAGCGGCAGGAATTTTAATGTTTAAGCTAAGAGCCTGATTGTTAAGAATATATTAACATCTCTGGGTTTAATAGCTATGATTTGCAAGTTTGTTATGGGCAGTTTACTATTAGGAATATGAAAGCTAATAAATCAATCAAGTGAGGTAATTTGACGAATATGACAAATGTCAAATGGAAACAAGATCCTGAATATATGAGTTATGTTGGTGACTTATTACAGGAACCAGCAGTACAAAAATTGGCAGAATATGAACAACACCATGCAACAACGCGTTTAGATCACTGTATTCATGTGTCTTATATCAGTTATTGTATCGCTAAAAAAATGCATTTAAATGCTAAGGCTACAGCTCGTGCAGGTTTGTTACACGACTTGTTTTATTATGATTGGCGTACAACTAAATTTGACCGTGGGACACATGCTTGGATCCACCCGCGTATTGCTTTAAGAAATGCAGAAAAAATTACAGATCTTAGTCCGTTAGAAAAAGATATTATTATTAAACACATGTGGGGTGCGACTGTATGTCCGCCTAAATACCCAGAAGGTTTTATTGTGACAGCTGTTGACAAATATTCCGCAACAGCTGAGTATAGTGGTCATTTGGCTGGAGAAGTCAAAGTAGACTTGAAAGAGCATTTAAGCTTTGCAAAAGTAAGTAAATGAGAGTAAAATTATAATTGACTCAAAGTCCAGGAAGCTCGAATGTTATAGTGCGGGCTTTTTGTTTACTATAAATGGACTTATTTTGTCCGGAGGTGAGTTGTTATGGCAGTAGAAGTTAAGAAAAATAGCGATTATGCACTATGTCCTCGCTTCGAAAAAACTTTTGGTATCCTTGGTAAAAAATGGAATGGACTAATTATCGATGTTTTACTATCTGAGGGCCCACAACGTTTCAAAGACATTGCTAATAAAGTAGATAAATGTAGTGATCGTGTTTTAGTTGAACGCCTAAAAGAGTTAGAAAGTGAACGTTTGATCACTAAAACGCCTTTAGTCGACAGTTGTCGTGACGTCTATCAGTTAACTGAGCAAGGTGAAGATTTGGCTGGTATTATTGGCCAAGTTCATGATTGGGCAGAAAAATGGTATACCTTAGCCGATTGTCAAGACTGACTTGACTATCATTTTTAATCAAGGTAAACTGATGTTAATATTTGAAATGAAGACGGAAAAGAGTAAACTGATAGACCATCACAGGAAGAAACGTGTGACTGAGAACGTTTTGTTGGAAAATAGTTGAAGTTCACTTCCCGAGTTAACGCTGGGAGCTTGATTGCTGGTGAAAAGCGTTACGGTCTGTACTGATCGTTATCAAGATCTAAGTGTTATTGTTAGGCTAACTAGCAATAAAACAAGGGTGGTACCGCGAAGCCTCGTCCCTTTTTAGGGACGGGGCTTTTTTCTTTTTTCAGACAAATATCAAGGAAAAAAACTGTAAAATTATTTTTTTATAGTGATTATTTAATTTAGTTCGATAATCCAATAACTTTTTAAGGAAGGAAAAACAATGAATCTAAAAGATAAACTTGAGCAGCTCAAGGAAAACAGTTTGGCAGAAATTAAATCTGCATCTGATACTAAAAAGGTCAATGATATTAGAGTCCATGTTTTAGGTAAAAAAGGTCCGATCACGGAGGTTTTACGAGGAATGCGTGATTTGCCAGCTGATGAAAGGCCTAAAGTTGGTAGTTTTGCCAATAAAGTCCGTGATGAAATCAGCGAGGCTATTACACAACGCCGCGATGAATTAGAAATTGCTAAAACAGCAGCTAAACTTGAGCAAGAAAAAATTGATGTAACTTTACCAGGAGTACCAGTTAAACAGGGACAACCGCATGTACTCGAACAAGTTATCGATCAAATCGAAAAATTATTCTTGGGTATGGGATATCAGGTAGTCGACGGTCCAGAAGTTGAAGAAGATCACTATAATTTTGAAATGCTAAATCTTCCGAAAGATCACCCTGCAAGAGATATGCAAGATACATTTTATATTACAAATTCGATCTTAATGCGGACGCAGACTTCACCCGTACAGGCGAGAACGATGGAAAAGCATGATTTTTCTCAGGGCCCATTAAAAATGATCTCTCCTGGAAAAGTTTACCGGCGGGATACTGATGATGCGACCCATTCACACCAATTCCATCAGGTAGAAGGTTTGGTGATCGATAAACATATAACAATGGCTGACCTAAAAGGGACGCTGCAACAATTAGCTAAAAATTTATTTGGCGAAGAACGTGAGATCAGAATGCGTCCAAGTTATTTCCCATTTACTGAGCCATCAGCCGAAGTCGATGTATCATGTTTTAAATGTGGTGGTAAAGGTTGTGCTGTATGCAAATATACTGGTTGGATCGAAACGCTTGGTGCCGGTATGGTACACCCTAATGTTTTGAAAATGGCTGGGATCGATCCTGAAGTTTATGGTGGTTTTGCTTTTGGCCTTGGCCCAGATAGATTTGCTATGTTGAAGTATGGGGTCAATGACATTCGTGATTTTTACTTAAATGATGTTCGTTTCCTAGAACAATTTTCTCAGAAAGGTTAGGTCGTCTTTAAATGAAAGTTTCAAAAAAATGGCTGGATGAATATGTTCCTGTTGCAAGTATTGATGCAGACTCGTTAGCGAATAAAATAGAATTAAGTGCGGTAGAAATTGATGACGTTTCACGATTGGAAGAAGGACAAAAGAAAATCGTGGTCGGACACATCAATAGTTTGGTACCACACCCCAATTCAGATCATTTGAAAATCTGCCAAGTTGATGTTGGGGAAAAAGAACCTTATCAGATCGTTTGTGGTGCTCCCAATGTCGCTAGCGGACAAAATGTGATCGTGGCTTTGCCGAATTCTTGGATCGCAGGTCACAATAAAATTAAAAAATCAAAGATGCGCGGCGAAGTTTCTTTAGGAATGATCTGCTCATTACAAGAAATTGGTTTCTCAGAGAGCGTGGTTCCTAAAGAATATGCTGATGGGATCTATGTTTTGCCAACAGATGCTATTCCTGGTCAATCAATTTTCCCATATCTTGGTATGGATGAAGATGTGATCGACATTGATATTACACCAAATCGGGCCGATCTTTTAAGTGTGAGAGGGGTCGCCAATGAAGTAGCTGCTTTATACGATAAAAAAGTTAATTTGCCGCGTCCAGAATTAAAAGAAGACGATAGTAGTAATATTTCTGATTACTTAAAGGCAGAAGCACCAGTCGACCTTGCTCCGACCTATTTAATGCGTATCATTAAAAATGTTAAGGTCAAACAAAGTCCTTTATGGTTACAGAAACGTCTATGGAATGCCGGTGTACGTCCAATTAATAACGTCGTTGATGTTACTAATTATATTTTGATGGATTACGGACAACCACTACATTCATTTGATTATGACAAATTAGGAACTAAAAATGTTGTCGTTCGTCTAGCCAATGAAGGCGAAAAGATGACCACTTTAGATGGCGAAAAACGTGAATTGAGTGCAGAAGATATTGTGATCACTAACGGTAGTGAACCAGTTGCTTTGGCTGGTACAATGGGCGGTGCAAATACACAGATCGATGGTAATTCACAAACAGTCGCTTTAGAATCTGCTGTATTTGATGGCCATCGGATCCGAAAAACAGCCCGTAAAGAGAAATTACATTCAGAAGCTTCAGTTCGTTTTGAACGTGGGATCAACGTGGCTACTGTTAAAGAAGCGTTAGATAGTGCAGCGCAAATGATCGCACAATTAGGTGATGGACAAGTGGTTGCTGGTGTTGCTGGAGATCAACGTGCAGATCAAAGTGATAAAGAAGTTAAGGTTTCACTTGCGCGGATCAACCATGTTTTGGGAACTGATCTTAGTTCAAAAGAAGTTAAAGAAATTTTTACAAGACTTGATTTCGGGGTTAGTGAAGATGAAGGAATGTACACTGTTAAAGTTCCAGTTAGACGGTGGGACATTGAAATTGACGCAGATCTGATCGAAGAAGTTGCGCGTTTGTATGGATATGATAAGTTACCTGCAACTCTACCAGCGGGACAAGCAACGCCGGGTAGGTATACTAAGACACAAAAAGCAATCAGAGATACGCGTTATTTATTAGAGAGTGCCGGACTTGATCAAGCCATTTCTTATGGTTTAACGACACCTAAAAAGGCACAGCGTTTTGCACTAGAACCAGCCTTGCAAACAAATCTTGATTTTCCAATGAGTTCAGATCATACAACACTACGTATGAATTTATTAAGTGGTTTGTTAGATGACCTAGCATATAACAGTGCTCGTAAAGTTGAAAATATTGCTTTATATGAGCAGGGACGTGTCTTTTTTAGAGATGATAGTGCTGAAAAACCACGTGAAGTGGAACATGTAGCTGGCGCTTTAACCGGCCTTTTCCACGAAGCAACTTGGCATGGAGATAAAAAAACAGTTGATTTTTATTTGACAAAGGGGATCGTAACCTTCTTATTGTCCTCTCTAGGTATCAAAAACGGAGTCCGTTTTGAAGCTACCGCACAACATGAAGAAATGCATCCTGGACGGACAGCCGATATTTATCTGAACGAACAATTGTTAGGCTTTATTGGTGAGATCCATCCATCCTTAGCTAAAGAATATAAGTTAAAACGGACTTATGTTTTTGAACTTGATCTTGAAAAAATCATTGCTGCTCCAAAAGACGAGTTAGTATATCAAGAAATTTCTAGGTACCCAATTATTACGCGTGACGTGGCATTAGCTGTGCCTAATGAAATTACCAACCAGCAAATTTTAAATTCACTTTGGGCAAATAGTGGACAACATTTAGTGGATATCCATTTATTTGATCATTATCAAGGTGAACATATTACTAAAGGCTTCAAATCATTAGCATATACGCTTGTTTATCAAGATAAAAATACGACGTTAAAAGATGAAGTAGTTAGTGATGAATTTAATAAAGCTATTACAAAATTACAAGAAGAATTAGAAGTTACCGTACGTTAAATGAGAGCTTAGTTTCTTGGATTTTGATGTTTAAAGAAAAGCCACAATTTTTGAGTTCACCGAATTAAAGAGTAAATCTTTGATCGATGTTCATTAGAAATCACCGTGGCTTTTTTACATAGACTGAAATAGAAAACAGAAAATCAAAACAGTGCTAAATCAAGGACTATATACATTTTGCATCTGGTTTGGTATACTGATTTGGAGAGTTTTTCTAGGAGGGTAAATGTTGGATTCAGAAGGTAAAAAAAATAAAGTAGCTTCGCGTGTAATTTGGACTGTGGTCTCTATTATTGTTGTTTTATTAGTAGTTGTAGCGATTTCAGGTTACAGTTACTTCAAATCAGGATTGAAACCATTAGCACCAAATTCAAATAAACGAGTAGAAGTTAAGGTACCAGTTGGAAGTACAAGTAAACAGATCGGCTCAATTTTAGAGGAAAAAAAGGTCGTCAAAAGTGGTTTTGTTTTTGATTATTACGTTAAATCAAAAAAAATAGCTAACTTTAAGGCGGGATACTATGAATTAAAACCATCCATGACCTTAAATGAGATCGCGCATGATTTGCAAAAAGGTGGTGCGAGTGAGCCACTAAATTCTGGGCGTGTTTTGATCAGGGAAGGTGTTACGGCTGAAACGATCGGTAAGGCTGTTCAACAAAGCACTCGTTTCTCAAAGAAAGATTTTTTGGAGTTATTAAATGACAAAGAGTTTTTAGCTGAGTTGAAAAATAAGTATCCTGACTTACTTTCTTCTGCAACTAATGCTAAAAATGTACGTTATCATCTAGAAGGTTATCTTTACCCAGCAACCTATACAGTTACTAAGAAGACAACTTTAAAACAATTGGTTGAAGAAATGGTCTTCAAAACAGATCAAGTAATGAAACCTTACTATTCAAAAATTAAAAAACAAAAGCAAAGTGTTCAAAAAATTATGACTTTGGCCTCTTTAGTTGAGCGTGAAGGTGATAGTGATAAAGATCGCGCGAAAATTGCCGGTGTATTTGAGAATCGGATCGATCAAGATATGAAACTTCAAACAGATATTTCTGTACTTTACGCTTTGAATAAGCATAAAGAAACAGTGACATATAAGGATCTGAAGGTGGATTCTCCTTATAATTTATACAAGCACAAAGGAATCGGACCTGGTCCGTTTAATAGTCCAAGTCTAGCTTCGATCAAGGCTGTTTTATCACCACAAGAAAAAGATAAGGATTATTTGTATTTCTTTGCTGATACTAAGACAGGTAAGGTTTATTACTCACAAACTTATCAAGAACATCAGCAGATCATTTCTAAAGTAGAAGATAAGAATAAATAGAACAGGGGATTATATTTGATGGCAGAACTAAGTGAGAAAAAAAGACCGATCATTATTGGCGTTACAGGCGGTTCGGGTAGTGGAAAGACCTCTGTTTCACATGCTATTTTTAATCAACTACATGGACATTCGATTTTAATGCTAGAACAGGATTCTTATTACCGTGATCAAAGTGATATGAGTATCGAGCAAAGAAAAGCAGTGAATTATGATCATCCTGATGCTTTTGATACTGACTTATTGGTGTCCCAATTATCTGATCTATCAGCTTGGAAATCAGTCGAGAAGCCTATTTATGATTATTCGATCTTTACTCGAAGTGACAAAATTGTGCAAGTTGAGCCTAGGGAAGTAATTATTTTAGAAGGGATCTTCGTTTTAAGTGATCCCAGATTGCGTGATTTGTTAGACATTAAGGTATTTGTTGATACTGATGATGATATTCGGATCATTCGTCGTATCCAGCGTGATATGAAAGAACGTGGTCGTACCTTACAGTCAGTTATCGACCAGTATTTAAAGACAGTTAAACCAATGTATCACCAGTTTATTGAACCAACAAAGCGTTATGCTGATGTGATCGTACCAGAAGGTGGAGAAAACAAGGTCGCTATCGATTTATTGGTCACTAAAATCAGGGATATAATTCGTGAAGCACAAAAATAAATAAAAAATTAACTTGAGTGCACAGATGGCATGAATTTGCGATTTGTGCCTTTGTTTTAAGATGACGGTCAATTGATTTTTTGTTGATAAAATGGGATAAACTTGCAAATTAGCTAAATTTGAATTAGCATATTTCTTGTTATATCAGGTTAAGCATTGAGTATTTTAGTCGAGTGATATAATGTTTACTATATTTTTTAATTTAAAACAATTGGATATAAAATTATGAAGTGAAGGGATTTTTAAAATGGCTGAAGAAAAAACATTTCCAATGACATTGGAAGGTAAAGAAAAACTTGAAACAGAATTAGAGGATCTAAAAACAAATAAACGTTCTGAGGTGATCGACCGGATCAAAGTTGCACGTTCTTTTGGTGACCTATCTGAAAACTCTGAATATGAATCTGCTAAAGATGAACAATCATTTGTAGAAGGCCGAATCAAAGAAATCGATCATATGCTAAACTATGCGGAAATTATTGATAGTGATGCAATTGATGAAAATGAAGTTGCTGTGGGTAAGAGTGTTACTTTCCAAGAAGATGATGATGATCCTGAAACTTACCAAATCGTGGGTGCTGCTGAAGCAGATCCTTTTTCTGGTAAGATTTCCAATGAATCGCCAATTGCTAAAGGTTTAATTGGTCATAAATTAGGGGATCAGGTTGAGATAGAGACACCTGCCGGAAAAATGTCAGTTAAGATCGTTGAAGTCAAATAGCTTAATATGCTTTAATATAGTAACTAACAAATCATTTTATATAATTAAGATGATTTGTTTTTTTACGATAATTTTTTGAGAAAGTGTGGTTAAAGTGACTAGTGAAAATAATCAGGTCAAAGATCTGCTATTAAATAGACGGACTATCAGGGCCTTTAAAAATCAGGTATTATCGCAAGAACAGCTTGATTTATTAATGCAAACTGCTCGTCAAACAGCCACCTCGTCGTTTCTACAACAATCTTCGGTAATTCATGTAACTGATCTTGATAAAAGGAAGACTATTAGAGATATTTGTCAGCAAGATTACGTTGGTGCAAATGGAGATCTGTTCATTTTTATCGTTGATTTATATAGGAACCAGCAAATTAGGAAACAAAGTGGGAATGATGATGGACGTTTGCACAATACAGATGTCTTTTTTCAAGCGTACGATGATACGATACTTGCAATACAAAATGTTGCTAATATGGCAGAAAGTCTTGGTTTGGGAACTGTATTTTTAGGTAGTATCGTAAATGATTCTGCTAAAATGGTTAAAACTTTGAATTTACCAGCATTAACTTTCCCTGTACTAGGACTTCAGGTTGGCATTCCAGACCAACGACCACAATTAAAACCGAGGTTACCACTGAATTTTAGGACATTTGAAAATGAATATAGTTATGAGCATACCTTACCAGATCTTGCTGATTACGATAAAATCGTACAGACCTATTATGACCTGCGAAATAGTAATCAGCGGATAGATTCTTTTACGGCTCAAATCAATTCTGTTAAGTTAAATCATAAAAAAACAAAGCGTGATGAGATATTGGATACATTACATCGTCAGGAGCTTTGTTTGCATTAAAAATGAGATGGGACATAACTAGCTGTGCAATTATAAAAGTGCCATCGATCAAATCCTAATTTAATGGGATTTGATCGATGGCCCTTAAACGTGTTCCAA
>DXAP01000122.1 GCA_019116985.1 Candidatus Ligilactobacillus excrementavium
CTTGGTTTGTTACTTGGTACTTTAACCACAGCCGCTGCCTTTTTTGGAGTTGTGATGAACTTTGCATACTTATTTGCTGGCACAATTTCTACTAACCCAACTTATGTTCTTTTGGGTATGTTGATCATGATTGCAGGGTTCAATGCCGGTAAAATCGGCTTAGATCATTGGGTAGTTCCATTCATGCGCGAAAAGATGCCATGGTTGAAACGATCCGTTGAATAAATTTTCAAATAAATTTCAATAAGAAAAGACGAGTGCATTCTATGTAAATAGAAGTGTACTCGTCTTTTTTCACAAAAGCGAAAACTAGCAATTTTGTGATTATGAATTAAATCTATAAGACAATGTTAAAAACTGCGGCCGAAATGATCCCCACGACTACAATTACTAATAAATTTTTAGAAATAATGGCAGAAATTACCGTTGGTAGTGAAGCACACAGATTCAGATAATCAATTGCGGGCAGTTGACCAGGTTGTTGGATAAAAATTTGCTGGAACCATAATGCTGCCATGATAGTGATGGGCACGAAATTTAAAAATTCGATCACTGCTGGGGGAAGTGTGAATTTTTTGAGTAAAACAAAAGGTGCGATCCGTGTTAACCAAGTCGCTAGGCCAGTACAAAAAATAGTCCAGAAAATAAATTTAATTGTGGGCATGTTTCAAAATCACTCCTAACGCACATCCTAATAGTGTTACTACCAAGATCAATAGATTTCCTGGTATAAAAGCCATACCAAAATAGGTCAAAATTAGTACGAATAAAATAATCGTTAATTGTAATTTGAGTGAAATAGTTTTGTCAGAAATAATTTGCAGGTATAACAAACCAATGAACATGGCAGTGATCGCAAAACCAAAACCAAACTTAGTGGGGTCTGTGATCAATGAGCCTAACATTGCACCTAAGCCTGTTCCAACGATCCAAGTTAAATATGAAGCTAGGTTAACGGTATTAAACCAGTTAAAGTTGAGCTTGCGATCAGTATAATTTAATTTGTTCATCCCCAGTGCAAAACTTTCATCAGTCAAAAAAGTACCTAATAAAATATTTTTCCATAGTGGTTCTTGTTTAAAGTAAGTGCTTAATGTGGTGCTCATTAACATCATTCGTGCATTGACTAAAAAGACTGACAAGACTATTGACAGAAGTGGACTATGCTCGACTAGCATCGTGACTAAAACGAATTGCGCGGATCCCGCGTAAACAAAGGTTGAAGTCGCTAATGTTACTAAAATAGATAAGCCAGCTGCTCGGCTGACGATCCCAAAGGCGACACCGATCCCGATATAACCTAAGACGGTTGGTAAAACGTCATGCAAAGCAGAACGTCTAGTTAATTCAGCATTCACAAAAAGACTCCTTCCCCGAGTTAAAATTAGTTTTTGATAAATACAGTTAATTGAATTTTAATTTAAAAGGCAGAAAAAAACAAGACTTACTGCATAAATTACTTAGCTGCTGCAAGTCTTGTACTGTTTATTATTTTAAATGACTTTTTAAGATCCATTGGTCTTCAATTTCTGGTATCTTTACTTCTACGCGATCCATGATCCCGTGATAAAGTGTTCGTTGAATAAAGACAGAATCAACGTCTAAATCAAAATCGGGTAACGTGAAAGTTAAGCCACAGCCCATGAAACCCATGGAAACGACACGGACATTGTCGAAGTTTGCCAAGGTTTGCATGGTCTTGCCTTCTTTATAGTAACCATCTAATTCTTTATTTAAATTAACGACCAATGGTTCCTCAGAATTTATTCCTTTACGTGAATCAAAGCGGATCCCAGAGATACCGTGATCAAACCCAGTACCGCCGTCATCAATAAACTTCTTAAGTTGTCGATAGACTTCATTAGTACCTTCTTTTTCAAAACCAGAACCAATATATTCCGTCGCGACTTCAACCATGATCTCTGTTTCATTTTCAATGATGATCTCATTGGCAACGTCAATGATTTGCTTTAGCGAAACGTTCTCCAAAGGAATGCCTCCTCGTTTCTCCCTTAATTTGTGCAACTAACTTCATTATAACAAAAGATATTTGGATGTCACTTAGTATCGCAGTTTTTCAGGCTAGACGGATCAAAAGTTTGGAATAAAAAGTACCTGATATGAGAGAATAGTTATATGAAGTTAATGAGAAGAAGGAATGTAAATGAGTTTGAATAATTATCGTCCAGTCATGACAGCACACTACACCTTAGATTGGTTGAACGCTTTTAAACTAAAAGATATTAATGAATTAAAACGATCTGAATTGGGTCAGGAGCATTCAATGCTTGAGACGGCATCATTTGTAAACTACGCTATGCGCCAAGTAATGCACGGTAAGTCGGCTATTTGGGGCGTTAAAGAAAATCAAACAGAGCAGTTTGTAGGGATTATTTACTTGCAAAATATTGATTTAGACGGCAAGACTGCACAACTTTCAGCTAGTTTTCTACCGCCAGACTTGGATCAAACTAACACCCTTACGGAAGTTGTTCCACATGTGATACGTATGCTTCAGACTGACATCAATTTCAAATATCTGTTTGTGGCACAAACGGAAGTTGATAGTTTTTTACCAGCTTTAACGCAATTAAAATTTGAGCAAGTTGAATCTACAAAAGATGCGGCATTAGTTGAGTTTGTCAAGTCGATTTGAGCTGATTTTTTGCTCACAAAATAATATTAAGTGGAAAATATCTATGCTGTTTGAATGAAGCTTGATAAACTTTTACGATTTCCATGAAAGTGCTATTATGAATAGGGATAGTTATATTAATAACACGTGTTATAAGGAGATGTTCTAATGGCCGACAAGGAAATGAAATTCCATAAAATTTTAGTGGGTGTCGATGATTCACATGATGCACAATTAGCGTTTTATTATGCTGTTCGTTACGCGGCGGAAAACGATGCAGATCTATATATCGTTTCGGTGTTGGAAAGCGATGAAATGAATGTCTATCAAGCATTTGACGATGATTATATTCATGGAGAACGCAGCCAATTAGAAGAACATATTTTAAGCTTTAAGCAACAAGCTTTGGATTCAGGTGTTAAGAACGTGAATACCTTGATCGCTGAAGGTGATGCTGGTAAGACGATCGTTAAAGAAGTTATCCCCCACGTCAAGCCAGACTTATTGATGATCGGGTCATTTGATAAGCCAGGGATCTCACGGCGCTTTGGGAGCCAGGCAGCCTATATGTCAAAATACGCTCCGTGTTCAGTACTGGTAGTCAGATAAACAAAAAATAAACTAAAAAGGGTCGTTGGCCTAACCGATTAAATTGGTTAGATCAACGATCCTTAAACGTCTTTTGACTTATTTTATTTTTTTGAATAATATAATAGCTTAAATTTCAGGACCGTCCCAACCTACGATATCACCATCTTCGAAGTCATAAGTTAACTTAGTAGGTAAAAGTTTTCGGCTTTAGCGTTCACTACTAAAGAAAGTAAAGCTACTGATAAGTAAGGTGCGTATTTGTCATCAATGCTAAAAAATATTGATATCTCATGTTGGTAATTATTCATCTTACTTTCTCCCTTTTTTCATTTATTTTCAGTTAGTAGTTGGTTTGACTTAGCTAATAATTCGTCATATTCGTAGATCCTCAGCTCTTTGTGTAACTTTTCGATTTGCCAGGGGATCGTACGGATCTTAAAAGATGGCCAAAATTTAAAACTGGTAGTGAAGTGCTGGAAAACAGTATCGTCATTTGTGAAATATTTTGATTTTGTAGCAATTAGTAGAAATAATTTTGTTGAGTGATCAAAGATGTATTAGGAATAATGTTATAGCAGCTTAAACATACAGCACATATATTTCTTTATTTTGTAATTTAAAAACGTCGATTCAGCAGAAAAAATTCCAAAAAGCTCTGATTGAGTTAAGATAAGTCTAATTTTATTAGATGCATCCACTAACATTCAAAAAACGTGTTATTTTAGTAAATGGTAGTGAACGGAAAAATGACTCAGAATGGAGTATTAAATAATGATCTTACAACGCAGAAATTTTTTGAATTTGAGTGAATTACAGCGTCAAATGGAACAAACTGGTTTGTATCAAAGGTTAGACGATGTCCAACAATTCAGTCAGATCTATCTTTTACGTCGTTTGGCATTAAAAGAAATTGGGACTAAACTTGAAAACTTGGATGATGAATATTCGGCCTTGCATTCACATAATCCGATCCATCATATGGAAGAACGGATGAAAAATCCGGGAAGTTTAATAGAAAAAATTGAACGTAAAAATTATCAAATGACCACTAGATCGATTGAAGAAAATATCTATGATATAGCAGGGATCCGTGTGATAACTAACTATATTGATGATATCCACCGAGTCGAAGATGCTTTGATCAATCAGGATGATGTTACTCTATTGAAACGTAAGGACTATGTGGCTAAGCCTAAACCTAATGGCTACCGGAGTTTACATTTGGTAGTTTCAGTTCCAATTTTTTTGGCAGAAGGAGCCCAGACAGCTCCTGTTGAAATTCAGATCCGAACGATCGGTATGGACATGTGGGCCAGCCTTGAGCATAAGTTGCGGTATAAAAACCATATCGATCCAGAGCAAGCACAAAAGTATGCTGGACAGTTAAAGGATTCAGCCCGAGAATTAAATCAAATTGAAGCTCGGTTGCAGGGGATATACCAGGATCTGTTGTAATGTTTTGAAATCTAAAGAAGAAGTTAGCTTAGTGAAAATCGGCACTAGGCTATTTTCTTGTAAAAAGGCCAGTGACCTTAAATGTTTTATGAAACATTTAAAAAAAGAGAATTTATGTTATCTTTACCCCGAAAACGTCTAACAAATATATAAAAAGGAGTAGAGATAACTAATGGTGAAGATAAAAACTACGAATATTTTGTATGAAAATAAACCAGTCGAATGGTCGATCTCGCAGGTCTTTGATCAACAAAAATATGATGAGCTGATAGGAGTTACGTATTCAGTTTCACCTAAGTTTGTTAATCAGTACCTAGAAGGATTCAAACAAGCAATGTTGGTTGTCGGGATACCTGAAGGAACGATCCAGGCAGCAACTAACGATGAGTTGATCAAAGCAACGATCAAGTATGCCAATAAACAAGTAGTTAAAAAAGAACCGCTTAAGTTTTTTGGTAATTTAAAGTCACCACTTAAGCAAGAAATTTTGGATCATAAGATCGAAATGAAAGTTCCACAAGCTGGTTATTCGATCCACTCAAAATTTTATTTATTAAAAAATAGTCAAACTAGTGAAACGCGAGTTATCGTAGGATCAGCTAATTTATCTAAACAGGCTTTTGATAATAAGTTTAACCAGTTTGAAGAAGTGCTGATTTATGATAATAGTTCGCTATATGATGTTTTATACCGGCACTATTTACAAGATATGGGTCCGCTCTTAACGGACTATTTTCCACCGGAATTGTTTAAAGTTGTTAAACAAAAGAAAAAGGACGATCAAAATTTACCTCCAGATGACCAATTAGTTTCCGCCACGATTTTTAATGACCAAGAAGTTGTTGACATGCAACGATCGGCTATTTCTACGACAGTAGATAATCTTAAAAATGGAGTTTCATTGGGTATTTTACCTGAAAATACTGGTGAATTGATCAACCAAATTCAAGATGAAAAATCGTTTAGCAACCAGAAATATCGGGATAAAAAAGAAAATCAAAAAGCTGAAAAGCTATCCTATGAAATTTCTAATGACATGGTCTCTAACCGTAATAAAAAACACATGATCGCTACCCAGCCAACAGTGAAAAAGCGTTTGGTCAAGCATTTGAAGTTCAAAAAAAGTGAAAAAGTTGATGAAACTATAGCTGAAAGAACATCGTTGATCTTTGAAGAATCTACTATCGATCTTCTACGTAAACGATCTAGTTTATTTGCGCCTGATACGGTCAACCAGAAAAAGGCAGTACCCTATGGCAAGTATGCTTCTAAGGAGCAAATAAAAACAGCGCTGGGAACAATTAATCATCTGTTAAAAAACTACGAAAGATTTAATATAAAATATACTAACGATTATGGCTCGCGTGTCTATGAAGCAATTTTATACGCTTTTACGGCTCCTTTTATTTCAGTGCTACGCCATCATGCTGGCTCAGAGGAAGAACAAAAAGATGTACCTCAATTTTTGTTTATCGGTGGCACAGCCAATTCTGGTAAATCGAGTTTATTGCGTATTATTTCGCGCATGACAACAGTCCACGACAGTGATAATGATTTTATGGATTATGCGACGATTTTGCCTGAGGGAACTCACAACAAAAAATCTCAGACTATTCAACAATTGGCTAATTGGCTACAAGAGTCTAATGTCTATCCATTGCTGATCGATGAGATCCCGAGTGAGTTTTTTAGTAAATCAAATTATGGTGAAAACTTAGTGGTTAATACAACTAATACGGTCGATAGCCAGCAAGAAAATTATCCCGCTTTCATCGGAACTACTAATAGCGATGGTTATACCCTGCCTGAACGAGCACGGCGTCGGAGTTATTATTTGAAAAACGATAAGGTCTTTGATGATAAATATAAGCAAGAGTCGGTTGTTGCTTACAATCAGATCTTAGATGAAGTCAACAATACCTTGTTTAAAGATTTTGTTTTACGCTTTGCTGAAAAAATTGCTGATGAAGATCAGCAATGGAACTACTACGAAAACGGCGGCAAGGTGGACTTTTTATACATTACACGCGAAATCTTCAAGAGTTATTATGATTTAGTGGATGAGCCGTTGCCGATTTTTTTCCCGGAGCATCGTTATGACGATTCTCAAGAGTCAAGTCAGGAAAAGTGGCGTAAATTATTCTTAGGTTCAAGTAATGAGTATTTTAAATATAACCGTGCAACTGATACATTGATTTTTAAGATCTCAACGCTTGATGAAAATGCAAGTCGTTTCGGTGAGGATCGACCATCGAAAATTTACCGGGACGCGCTTTCTCCTAAAGTTACAAACGGTAATACTGAAGGTGTTGATGTAGAATTAGATGCTCCAGCTTTCTTTAAGTGGATCAATGTTAAAAATCCCTATGCAAGTAAAAATCCCTTTAAGAAATTATTCTCAAAAAAAGAGTAAAGTGAAATAAGCATCTAACTAAAAATAAAGCTGGGACATGCTTAGCTTTGCGATTCTAAAAAGGCCGCCGACCTAACCAATTAAATGGTTAGATCGGTGGCCCTTAAATGTGTTCCAAAAGATTGAAGATCATGTTATTTCTTTTTTTGCTACGACCCAAAATAACATGATCGTAGCAAAAAACTTTGGTCTCACTTTTTTAATTGCAAATATCTTACCAGATATTAACACGTTTTTCTTCTGGCAAGTACATGCCATCGCCGGGTTTGACGTTGAATGTTGTGTAGAAATCTGTTAAGTTTTTTGGTTGCACATTAGCCCGTAATTCATTTGGTGAATGGACATCAATACTTAACAAGAGTTTTTCTCTTTCCAAGGAAGATTTCATGCGCCAGATCCGCCCCCAGTTAATGAAGAATGCTCTAATGTCAGCGTCATTTTCACCTTTGGCTGCTTCTAGTGCACAGCTTAAACCACCGGCATCAGCGATGTTTTCTGAAACGACTAGCTTGCCCTTGACTTTACCAGCCTTAGTTTCTAGACCATCGAATTGGTCGATCTCATCTTGAGCCAAAGCCTTGAAGTGTTTCATATCATCATCAGTCCACCAGTTGTGCAAGTTACCCATTTCGTCAAATTGTGCACCGTTGTTGTCAAAGGCATGTGAAATTTCGTGGGCGATCACAGCACCGATCCCACCATAATTTTCACTTGAACTTTGTTTTAGTGAGTAGAATGGTGCTTGCAAAATAGCAGCAGGGAAGACGATCACGTTAAAGGAAGGGTTGTAATAAGCGTTGACCATGTGTGCTGGCATTTCCCAACGTGTTCGATCGACTTCTTTGCCCCAGCGGCTGAAGTGGTCTTGCAAAATAATGTGTGTAAAACGTTCGTCATTTTGATATAGGTTTTCATCTTCATTGACCACGAATTTTTTATAAAGCGGGTCTAATTCATCTGGATAACCAACTTGAATACTCAGGGCACTTAACTTGGTAACTGCTTTTTTCTTGGTATCTTCACTTAACCAGTCGTTTTCTGATAAACGTTTCTGGTAAACTGCGACCATTTTTTCAACCATTTTGAAAACATCGTTTTTGGCAGTTTCACCAAAGTACTTGTGGGCGTAGTATAGGCCAACAACTTGGTCAAATTGGCCAGTAGCGAAGTAATAAGCTGATTTCTTTTTACTCTTTGGTTCCTTAGAACCAGAAAGCGCCCGGCCAAATTCACCACCGATGACCCGAGCTTCATCACTTAGCAAGCTAGCAACGCCAGTCAAACGCTTGACGAAGATCCAAGCC
>DXAP01000123.1 GCA_019116985.1 Candidatus Ligilactobacillus excrementavium
CTTGGTTTGTTACTTGGTACTTTAACCACAGCCGCTGCCTTTTTTGGAGTTGTGATGAACTTTGCATACTTATTTGCTGGCACAATTTCTACTAACCCAACTTATGTTCTTTTGGGTATGTTGATCATGATCGCAGGATTCAATGCTGGCAAAATTGGTTTGGACCATTGGGTAGTTCCGTTCATGCGCGAAAAGATGCCATGGTTGAAACGATCCGTTGAATGACCTGCTTATCAAAATTCTTATTGAATTCATTACAATAAGCTAATTTAGGTTACATAAAAAGACACGGGCAATGATCCGTGTCTTTTTGCATATAAAATATTTTTTATTACTTACCTTCCATGTACTGTTCATACTTAATTAAAAGCTGCCCAATCTCCGGTTTTTTATGGATCGCAACTACATCATACTGTAAGTCTGGAAATTTAGGAATGTACTTTAACACATTTGGGTAAAAATCAGGGATCGAGAATTCACGTGGATATAAAGCAAGACCTTTTGATAGCTCAACGTTAGCTGTCGCAGAATCAAAACTATCCAAATAAACTACTTCTGAATAACTAATGCCCATTTTTTTCAAAATAATACGGATCTTTTGCTGAACATCATTACTGTCTGTCGCCGTCCATTTCTGCAAAAAAAGTGGTTTCTTTTTCACAACTCTAGTCTTAACTTTTCCTTCTTTATCAAAAATATCTTTATTGGCTAAGATGCAAAAATTTGCCATTCCGATCGGAGAAGAATTAATATTTTTAATTTTACTTACCGCTGTTGAAAAGCTTACCAAAATATCGTAATCACCAGCATCTAGCCTAGTAATACTGTCTGAAAACGATTCAGTATCTAGTTGAATCTCCATGGTGGGGTCCAGTTTCTGAAGATTATTCGCCAAAACAGTGGCCCAATACCCAAATCCTCTTAAATAACGTATCTTAAGAACATGTTTTTGGTTTCCCGAGTGCTTTAGATTCGTTAGATTATCTGCAAAAGACTGGTAATCTTTGATCAATTTGATTGAATCGCGATACAACACTTCCCCAGCAGGCGTTACCATAAAATGAGAAGTTGAGCGATCGATCAGCTTAACATCTAATTGCTGTTCTAAATTTTTAACAGAATTACTAATAGCTGTTTGTGAAATAAAATTCCGTTTGGCCGCGGAGGTAAATCCCTGGGTCTCAACTACATCCACAAAATACTTAAATGGTAAAATATTATAGTTCATATTAATTCACAACCTTAAAATAACACGTGAATAGTGGCCAACGATCTACTAAAATGAATTACCAGCTTCTTGCTGTTCTTGCTCAGAAAGCAAACCGTTCACTGCCGTATCAGCCGCTTCTTTTTGTTTTGGCCAAGTTAACATAACTTCAACGCCATTTTTTAGACTACTTTTAGAAAACTTATGCAGATCAGCTTGGATAATTTGATTAACTGGCCTAGTCTCTGAAGTAAGAATGTTGATCTTAACCTGGTGCTTTTCTGCGCCAATTTCGAGTTGACATACATATGTTCCTAATGGTGGTAGCTGTTGATATTTATTATCAATTTTAATTTGCTGATCAGGCAATAATTTGCCACCAACCATATATTCATGTCCCAATAACTGACAAGCCTCTGCCATTTTACCAGTTGCGATCAACTTACGGATCCTAGTAGAGCTTATTTTATGTTTATTTTCATTTTTCTTTGGAACCGTTACTGTTCGGAAGTCAGACTTTCCTAATTTTCGCAAGAGTTCCATGTCACCCAGTCCATATTGACCAAATGTAAAATCAAAACCCGCAACTGCAACCTTAACTCGGAGATCGATCAAATATCTTTGCACAAACGTTTCGGGGCTTAATGTTGCAAAAGCATGCGAAAATTCCACAACAAATAAATAATCCACTTTTTGCTTTTCCATTAGGTCCACTTTTTGTGGCAGGGTATTTAAATAACGAAACGAAGTTGTTTCTGGATCGGTAAATAACATCGACGAATGACGATCAAATGTCATTACTGCTAAAGGCAATTGTTTTTCTTGCGCATATTTACGTGCCGTGTTGATCACCCCTTGGTGTCCGCGGTGAACCCCATCAAAGAAGCCCAATGCCATTACCATCGGTCGCGCGAATTTTTCAGGATTAAATTCGCTCGATTTTAGATAATAAACTTCCAAATACTTCTCCTCCATTCTAACTTTTATATCTGCACTGTCACAGTAATAGTAATCAAAGTCATTTAGTTTAACGCTGAATACTAAACTGCATGAGAAAAAATATATTTGCCAAATCAGTTCGGCAAATATATAATATCTAAAAATTATTTTTAATAATTTAGCTATAATTTATTTTAAGAAAAACATTGTAAACGATTTAGCTACGCACACTTTAACGATACACCATAGAAGCATGCAATGCAAGCAGCCCTTTAAAACCCATATAATTAACTTTTATATGTAACTACTTACCTTATTTTTTGCAAAATTTAGCTACGGATACATCCTTAACACCATCTACACCATAATTATGTTGTTCATTATGTAACCATTTCTAATCTTTATTCATCACTTCTAACACACTTGAATCAACTTAACCATCCGCAACGACCGGACATCATCTCCTCTAAAACTGTAATACTATCATTTTGTTTAAGTATCGCTCTTTGAACATTTTTATGTCTGGAACTCCAGCAGAACGTAATTAAATATATATTAAGGATCTATTCATTATAATACTAGAGCCATTAACATAATCGGGTAGGAGATAGTTCACACTATCGACCTCCCACACCACCGTACGTACGGAACCGTATACGGCGGTTCAACAACTTAAGCTTTTGCTTGAATTGACTGATACAGTGCAGACAGATTTAACAGTCC
>DXAP01000124.1 GCA_019116985.1 Candidatus Ligilactobacillus excrementavium
AGCAGGTAAGGCAGCTAAATAATTTGTTTCATCTTTTAAACGCACACTGACCTGCCCTTGAACTCCAACTGGCAATTCAGTCAGCTTTACGACCTGTTCACATTTAACTAGTTTACCAGTCGAACTCAACCGGGAATGATCATAAAAGCCAGCAGCAGTAATTTTAACTAAAACCTTGCCCGTGAAAAACTGTTTTAACAAATGCAAACCTAACCCACCAAAGATTATGACCAAAACAGTTCCAAAAATCAGATATCCAGCCTGTTTATCAGGCCACCCCAAATACAACAAGCATAGACCCAATAAGACTATTAATAAGTCCGTGAATAATAGTTGCGTTTGTTTACCCTTGAGCTCATAAACTATATAAGGTTTTGTAATATCCATAAACATTCCTCCAATTCTAGAACAAGGTGAAGTGAACTTGCTCAAAAGCCGAGCACTATCAGACTTTTGACGATACATCGTGGTTTTTGATGTATTGTTAAAAGTTGGCTTTTAGCTCACGTAACCTGACTAAACACAAGGTGAAGTGAGCTTGTTCAGAAGCCGAGCACTATCGGACTTTTGACGATACATCGTGGTTTTTGATGTATTGTTAAAAGTTGGATAGGCACAGGCTTTTAGCTCACATAACCTGACTAAAAGTTATTCAAGCACCAAAAAAATGACACCTCCATCAGCATCCGACAGAAGCGTCTCAGTTGTTTACTTACAAATTATTGTCTTGCAAAAAATTCAACAATGCCAAATTAAAAACATCCGGTTGTTCAGCCATCACAATATGCCCACTCTCTGGTATGATCTTATAAGTCCCATAGCGAGCAGATTTAGCGATCAGTGGTGCAAAATTACAATCAAAAAATGGTGACTTCTCACCGGCAATGATCAAAAATGGACAAGTAAACTGTGTGATCACATCACGCCAATCCTGAAATGCATGATCTTTTAAGAAAGGATAATTCAGCTTTTCATCATACGGATACTTTTCTTGTGCTTCCTTATTGACACGATAAGTCTCATCTTTCAACTTATGGTAGGTCGATCTACCAAGCGGCTCTTTTAAAACTGATGGAAAATTATCCCAGGTAACCTTATTTTTAAAACCATAATGCCATCCATCGTCAATGATCATCTTTGGACTTTGGTCGACATCAATGATCGCAGCCACGTCTGTCGTATTAAATAAAGAAGCATAGGCAAAAATTGTCGCAGCTCCCATTGAATTTCCCAGTAAGATAGGTTTTTTGATGTCTAAAGCAACCATGATCTCACTTAGATCCATGGCATGCCGGGAGATTCTTAGGCCCTTTGTAGTATGTTGCGCGGCACCTTGATTTCTGGCGTCGATGTTGATCACCCGATAACCCGCATCAACTAAAGCAGACATCTGATCTCGCCAAATGACACGATTGCCCCCTATCCCACTCAAAATCATTACTGGTTGGCCCGAACCCACATCATCATACTCTAATCGCACATCATCGCTTGTTATAAATTCCATGGATTGCCTCCTAATTTTAGCAAACTTGGCGCTATTTTAAAGCTCATCTCTTATTTAACCAATTCAAAAACTTCACAAACACACTTTGATTCAGGTGTAAAAGTTGCATTATAATTAGCGTATTCATCTTTAAAGAATTCTACATGCACCTGATGCCAGTATTCATAACTACGGTCTCCTTCTCCTTCATGGTAGGCATGTTCTTCAGAAATATACTTAAATGGTATTACTTCTACTACCTTAGTCTGTGTAACACAAACAGGCTCATTTTTGCTATTCAAAATAATATTATATTCTCCCACTTTTGGTAATGGATCATCGTCAAAAGCATATAATTCAAAGCCTGAAGTCGTCGCAGTCTTGATACCCTGTTGGACCAATTTCGCTAAACCATCGGCATCTGTGCCAAAACTCCAAGCTTCTGGCTCCAATACATTCTCTAAATGATGCTCAGTCACAAACTTACCCCAAAATTCTTTGATTTTAGTTTCCATTTTTTCTCCCCGCCCATTATAGTTTCACATAAATTGCTAATTATTTTTTTAGTTACTCCACCAAAAAAAAGCATCAAGCTATTCACTTCAACTGATCGTCAATTTATGAAAGCCTTTTTACATTACTAATTATAGACAAATATTACTCACTTTTTCAAATCAAACTTCAAAATATTTTTTACACACGCAGCCCCCAAACTAGAATGTTGTTAGTTTAGGGGCTGTAGTAATTATTTTATCTGTTTCTAATTTTTTAACTGCCGGATTTCTGACTAGTCATATCACAACTTCCAATATAATCTGCCTAACTAACCTCATATCATGTCGGTAAAGCCCTTTATCACTCCTGTTTTACCGACCTGCTGTGTTTAAAATGTTGTCGACAGATCTCTATGACGGTTTGAACAACTAGCTGCATTCCTTCAACTGTTACATACTCGTATTTGCCATGGAAATTATTACCGGAATTAAATAAATTAGGTGTTGGTATTCCTTTTTCTGTTAAGAAATTCCCATCCGTACCACCCCGAAAAGGAGTCACATTTGGTGTTAAACCTAATTTTTTGTAAGCACTCAATGCAAGTTCTACAATGTAAGGATTTTTCTTGATTTTATCACCAATATTTGAATACTGGTGCTTTAAGGTCAATTTAACACGCTTTTCTTCAAAACGTGCATTGATTTTAGTTGTTATTTCCCGCAATAATTGTTTCTTAGCTTCAAAACGCAACTTGTCAAAATCACGAATTATCAAGTTTAATCGTGCATGATCTGGCGTACTTTCTTGATCGGTCACCATGATAAAGCCTTGATGACCCCGACTTTTTTCGGGAACTTCATCAGCTGGCAGGGATGCAACAAATTCATTAGCCAAAGTCGTAGCGTTCACTAATAAATGATAAGCATCTCCTGGATGGACGGGCGTTCCTTTGATGTCGACCTGAGCTGATGCAGCGTTGAACGTTTCATATTCTAAGTCACCTGGTTGACCATTGTCCAAGGTATATCCAAACTCGATAGGAAACTGACTTTCATCGAAATGCTTTGCTCCCTGACCAATTTCTTCGTCTGGTCCAAAAGCCACGTAAATCGGCCCATGTAAAATGTCTGGTTGATCAACTAAAGTTTTTAAGGCTGATACCAAAGCAGCTACGCCTGCCTTATCATCTGCACCTAGTAAGGTCGTTCCATCAGTCGTGATCAAGCGCTGTCCTACTAACTTTTTTAGTTCTGGAAATTCTGCCACAGACAAGACAATGTCTTCTCGCTTATTTAAGACAATATCTTCCCCATCGTAATTGGGATAAACCTGTGGACTCACATTTTCTGCCGGATAGTCAGCTGTATCCAGATGAGCAAAAAATCCCAGGGCTGTGACTTCTTTTGTATTATTAGCGGGCAAATAAGCTGCAGCAAAACCATTCTTTTCGTTATACCAAGCCTGCAATCCTAATTGCTGCAAATCTTTTACAACACGTTTTGCCAATTTAACTTGTCCTGGTGTCGTCGGGATCGTCTGGCTATTACCATCTGAACGAGTATTATACCGACAATATTTGAGGAAATGTTCTTCCAAATAACTTCCTTTTATTTCAACCATATCTTTAATATGCCTCATTTCTAATTGCTGATATAAGCTTCTTTCCAGTCGTAAGGTACACCTGCTGGGTTGAAGATGACACCTTTCACGTTTTCTCGTAAGAGTTGTGATTTAGCAACTTGATATAGTGGGATCGTTCCTTGGTCATCCATCAAGATCTTTTCGGCTTGAACTAAGTTCTGCCATCTTTTTTCTGGCTGATCACCATATTCATTTTCTGATTGGTCTAACAAGTCGTCGAATTCTTTATTCTTGAACCCCGAATTGTTTTGGCTGGCATCTGATTCGAAGATATCCAAGAAATTGATTGGGTCAGCAAAGACAGACTGCCAAGTTTTAACGGTCATATCATAATCTTTATCACTTTGACGTGAGATCATTTGTACGAACGGAACTTTGGAAACTGAAACACGTACACCTGGCAAACTTTCTAACTTACTTTGCAAGAATTCTGCTGCTTGCTTACTACTATCAGTATCAGACGTTAACAAATCAACTTTCAAGGACTTGATTCCTTCTTCTTGATAGCCTTGTTTTAACAGGGACTTAGCCTTCTTTAAATCAAAAGAAACTGCTTTTTTGACGTAAGCTTCATCTTCAAAATGGCGTCCTGTTTTAGGATCATCTCCCATTTGGCTTGGAACAAAACCTTTCAGTGGCTCTGACCCGTCTTGTAAAACTTTATCAGTCAATTGTTGCCGGTCGATAGCTAACGAAAAGGCCTGGCGGATTTTTTTGTTTTTGAAAGCTGGGATCTTGTTTTGATTCAGGTCTAAACGTGTGGTAGCTGTTGGCAAACGCTTGACGAAATCTTTCTTATTTTGGTTAGCCTTGACTTGTTGGCCGTTTAACAATGTTTCATCAACTTTCTTAGACGAATACATATTGTAACTAGTTGTAGTACTTTCAGTAACTAACTCAGTGATCTTATCCAAATGAACGTGCTTTTTATCCCAATATGAATCATTTTTAGCCAAAGTCCATGATTTACCTGTACCATCCCACTTTGTCAATTTGAATGGACCATTAGAAACTAAATATTTTGATTGTGTCCCATACTTAGAACCATACTTTTCAACAACCTTTTGGTTCAAAGGATAAAATAGTGGCCAGGCTAAAAGTTGATCAAAATACCCCACTGGTTTTGCCAGTTTAACTTGTAAATGATGGGCATCAATTGCCTTAATGCCCAGAGTCGACTTATCTTTTTTCCCATTGTAAATATCAGTAGCATTTTCAACACCATCAAAGTAAAACGCATCTTGGGAAGCCGTTTTTGGGTCAACAGTTCGCTGCCAGGAATAAACAAAATCTTTAGCCGTGACTGGATCCCCATTCGACCATTTCACACCTTTGCGCAAAGTAAAGTCATAAGTCTTACCGTTATTTGACTTTTTAGTTTTGACCGCCAAGGCCGGTTTTGGTTTTCCCTTTTTATCTAAACGATACAAACCTTCTTGGGTATTCATCAAAGTGTTGAAACTTAAAGTATCAGTTGCCTTAGATAAGTCGGCTGTCGCCAAAGTCGAAGCTTCCGTCCAATGAAGCTCTTGTTTGTCAGCGTACTTTCCTGTCCCTGACCTTTGTGAATCATTGTTATTCCCACAAGCAGTTAAAAATAAAGCTGTTCCAATAACAAATGTATACAGTAACTTTTTGTTCATCTGAGCTGCCTCCTTAAATTTAAATGAGAAACAAATGTGTTAACTGAAGTAGAAAAAAACGCCCCTTCAGAAAAAATCTGAAAGGACGCTTTTGCGTGATACCACCTTTTTTACAGTCGACTCACATCGACTACCTTACTAACTTCTGCCTTAGCCAAAAGTCACGAGTGATAACGGTCCCGTTCCGTATTAACTGCTTTCACAATCAACAGACTCCAAGCTCATCTTCACTCATTTTGCTAAATGCGTGCTTACACCATCCACGCTCTCTGTTATCTAGGCCACAAGCTACTCTTCTCTTCAGCGTCTTTTAATGATAATTTAATTTTAACAGCTAATATTTTAATGTCAACGCAATTTTTCCACAAATCGTTGGGTGATCTCTTGTGGCCTAGTGATCGCCCCACCAACTACCACAGCTATCACTCCCATATCTCTGACCTGTGAAGCTTCTTGTGGCGTATGGATCTTACCTTCTGCTATCACTTCTAAGCCATGCTCAACCAAACTGTTGATCAATGGAAAATTAGGGCCAGGCAGATGTTCACTTTCTGCAGTATAGCCAGCCAAAGTCGTCCCCACAAAATCCACACCAGCTTGAGTTGCATTAATACCTTCCTCTAGAGTAGAAATATCTGCCATCAATAATTGCTTCGGATACTTGCCTTTAATTTGTTGAATAAATTTAGTGACTGAAAGACCATCGTGTCGCGGACGTAAAGTGCAATCTAGTGCGATCACTTCTGGTTTAACGGTCATCAGCTCATCTACCTCTTGCATAGTGGCCGTGATATAAGGTGCTTCTGGTGGATAGTCACGCTTGACGATCCCAATCACTGGTAAATCTACCTGTGCTTTGATCTGCCGAATATCTTGGACTGAATTTGCGCGGATCCCGACTGCCCCACCTTGCTGTGCAGCTTGGGCCATCAACGACATGACTCCTCCTGCTTTTGTATACAAAGGTTCACCCGGTAGTGCCTGACAAGACACGATCAAACCACCCTTAACTTGGTTGATAAACGTTTCTTTATTCATATTGGCCTCCTGTTACTTTGACTCACCGTCATCGTTGTCAGTTTAACATCAGACCAACTTGCATATAAAACAAAAGACATTTCTAATATGGCTGAAGAAGAGAACCTTTAAGTAAAGTGATCATATGCCCTTTAGCCAAGCTACTAAAACCGATCCTTTTGCTCCATTAACTTTA
>DXAP01000125.1 GCA_019116985.1 Candidatus Ligilactobacillus excrementavium
TTTGATTTTTTAAATCGACAAGAAGCTAGCGTTAACTTTTACAAATTACAAGATTGTCCCCATGGTTCTGACGCTTTTTTCACACCATACATGGTAGATATCTTAGCTGATTTTATCGCTAGTTCAGTCAAAAAAGCCAGATAGAACAACCTGGTCTTTTTCGTTAATTTTTCTTATGCTATACTTGTGCAAATTCAAATCCAAAAATTCAGATTTAAGGAGTAATGAAACATGAACAATGAACAACAATTAGAAAAAATTGCGCAGTATTCACACGCACATATGACACAAGATCGAACCGGGCACGGATTCGACCATATTCGCAGAGTCGTGGCAATGGCACGCAAACTAAGTGCCAAAGAAAATGCTGACCTTTTAGTAACTTTAGCGTCAGCTTACTTACATGATGTGATCGATGACAAATTAGTCGACGACCCTAAAACTGCTTTAGACGGGCTAAAGACTTTTCTAAGCGAGGTTGAGGTTTCTGCTCCACAGATCGAACAAATTTTATTTATTATTCAAAACATGTCGTTTGCACATACGTTAGACAATAAACCAATTCAATTACCATTAGAAGGTCAGATCGTACAAGATTCTGATTGGCTGGATGCCATTGGTGCTATCGGCGTAACTCGTGCAATTTATTTCGGCGGACATCATTCAGAAAAGATCTATGACCCACGGATCAAACCACGCGAATCAATGACTAAAGAAGAGTACCGTAATTTACAAAACGAAACGATCATAAATCATTTTTACGAAAAATTACTCAAAATCAAAGACAAGTTAAATACACCTAGTGCAAAAAAAATTGCTGAAAACCGTCAACGATTCATGCTTGACTTTTTGACAGAATTCCAGGCCGAATGGGATGCTAAAAAATAACATTATTTATATAAAATAGCTCAGTAGCTGTTTACGATCCATCATCGCTTGACATCTACTGAGCTATTTTATTATTTTTCAGTCCATCCACCATCGATCGGTACGACCACACCATGAATATAGTCCGCTTGTCTCGAAGCTAAAAACAAACTTAAAGCGGCAACTTCTTGTGGGTCAGCCCACCTCAATGCAGGAGTTTGTGCAGCAACCTCTCTTGCCATTTTTGCTTCTCCGGCAAAATCAGCTTTGTTCATTGGAGTTTTAATTGCACCCGGAGCAATACAGTTTGCGCGGATCCCCTGACTTGCATAATCGTAATCAAGTTGTTTAGTATAACCGATGATCCCATGTTTGGCAGCCGTGTATGCCGCACCACCTCCACCAGCTACCATGCCAGCGATCGATGCCATATTAACGATCACTCCACGGCCTTGTTCCAACATCTGTGGTAGACATAAATTAGTTAACAAAAACATACTGGTCAAATTAGTAGCTAATACATTATCCCATTGCTCTTGGGTTGTTTCTAATGAAGGTGTATAGGCATCTAAGATCCCTGCGGTGTTTAATAAAATATCGATCTGTCCCGACTTTTGCATCACTTGGTCAACTACTTTTTTTAAATCTGCCTTTTTTCTAACATCGCAGTTAAAAAATGAAAAGTTATCCGGAAACTCTTCTTTCAAACTATCAACTTGGCTGTTTTGTAATATATCAGCCCCATACACTACTGCGCCTCTTTTTAAAAACAACTGTGCTTGAGAATGACCGATCCCAGAAGCAACGCCAGTCACTAAAACGATTTGTTCTTTCACTGAAAAAATATCCGACATTAGTCGACCAACTTCCAATCATCAGCTAAAATATCGCAAGAATTCGGCATAAACTGTGATAATGCAGGTTCTTCTTTAGTTCTAATCAAGAAATAAGGATTAATGGCTTCACCATTTCTACTATCTTCATTTACAACAAAAATATATTCTTCACTACCGCCCCATTCTTGACGAACAGCTTTTTTACCGTTCTTTAGTTCTGGTAAAATCTTTTCAAATGTCATTTGGATCCTCCTTAAAATTATATATGTCACTGGCCTTATCTTAAACAGTTAAATCGAACTTCTTAGAAAGAAAATAAGTCAAAACTGCTCCAGCGGCCATGGCTAAAAATTCTCCAATTCCAACTGTCAGATACGTCCACCAAAAAGGAGCTTGACTAACAAAATACAGTTCTAAAGCTACACTCCATGACATCAACGTACATACAACAACACTGATCGTTAATTTCACTGGGACCGATGAAGTATATCGACTTAGAAACCAACTAAGTGAAGTCATGACCAACGTCCCCAAAGTTCCGAAGACTACGTCGACCACACCCATCGATGACCATAAGTTAGCACTCAGACAACCCAAAGTCACTGCCCAAATATAGCGTTTATTAAACACTGTCAAATTATTCAGCATTTCAGCTAAACGAAACTGGATAGGTCCATAAGCCAACGGTATCAGTGCCACCGTCAATACGACATAAATTGCTGCGACCAAAGCTGTTTTTGTCAGTTCAGAAACAGCATGATTTGCTTTTTCCATGATGAAAAGCCTCCTAGTTTTTTTAGGTGGGATGTTTACGAACCACCATTATTAGTGTAGAAAAATTCCACTTCTTTAGTATAGATGAAATTTAACTCTGTGCAATATAAAAATAGTTTGACTAATTTCTAAATAGTAATTGAACTTGACTTTTCTTGATTACACGAAGAATTGATATTATTGTAAATCGTAATTGTTTCACTTATCTAACCAAGCATGCTTGACATCAACGTTTATAACCTGTACGATTTATCGAAGTGATTACAAATACGATGCAATATTTTAACAATTTTCTGAAATATCGCCACGTTATCGTAGTCACTCATTTATTTACACGATCATTAACTAAATAAAATTTAAGGAAAGTAATGCTCTTATGAAAAATATTTTAACTGTCTCACACCTGGACCTTAAGATCCCAGAACGGCTTTTGTTTTCAGACTTGAATTTTTCATTTCCGAAAAATCAGCTAACCTGTATCACAGGCGAAAATGGCGTCGGTAAAACCACTCTGATCAAACATATTTTACAAGATCTAGCACACAAACGTGAAGAACACGTCCAATCAACCATTGATCGCAGCAAAATACAATACGTGCCACAGTTGCGTAACATCGATGACGACTATCCGTTGTGCATCCGCGACTTTGTTTCTTTCGGTTTAAAAAAACGTCTATTACCGTGGAATTCCAAGAAAATGAAGGCTAAAGTCGAGCACATCCTAGCAGAAACAAAATTGACCCAAATCGCTTCACAGCCTCTAGGACACGCTTCTGGTGGTGAAAAGCAACGTGCTTATTTAGCACAAGCCTTATGTGCCGATCCTGAATTACTGATTCTAGATGAAGCAACTGCCAGTTTAGACACTGATTCCAAAAACTTTCTATTGAAATTGCTAAAAAATATCATGCATGAAAATAATTTAACTGTTTTATTCATCACACATGATCCTGAACTGATCGAAAAATACGGTGATTATGAGCTAAATCTCCATAATCAAACTGCAACTTTATCAAAAAAGGAGGCTGCCAATTAATGCTCGAATATAATTTTATGCGTTATGCATTCATTGCCGGCATTTTCATCGCTTTGATCTGTGCTTTTATGGGTGTTTTCGTCGTGGCACGGCAAACTTCATTTTTCACCCATACTTTATCCGAAATCGGCTTTTCTGGGGCTTCTTTTGGTGTTTTTGCCGGAATATCTCCCTTACTTGGCATGCTCTTATTCACATGTACCAGCGGTTTATTGATCGGTTTATCTGGTGAAAAGGTTGGACGTCGAGAAGCGTCGATCAGTGTTTTTTCCGGTTTATTCTTAGGTTTAGGTATTTTGTTTTTATCGCTATCTGAAAAACAATCAAATTACGCTACCAGCATTTTGTTTGGCAGTATCGTTGGGATCGATAAAACAGATCTGATGACATTAGTCTTATTAAGTATAGTTTTGCTAGTAGTCGTTGCCTTATTATTCCGTCCACTTGCATATAATTCTTTTGATGCACAAGGCGCTGAATATAACCAACGTTTTAATCAATTGATCTCAATTACTTTTTTGGTCTTATTAGCTTTAACGATCAGTATCACTGCTCAAATAGTGGGTTCTTTATTGATTTTTGTTTTACTGACGATCCCCGCTCAAGCTGCCAAATATTTCGTCCATTCACTAAATAAAATGATCAGTTTGACGTTTATTTTTGTTTTAGTTGGAGTTTGGTTGGGTCTTTATCTAAGTTTTCTAACCGATTGGCCGGTCAGTTTTTTCATTACCGTGATCGAAGCATTACTTTATGGAAGTGCAATTTCCAAACAAAAAATTACTACCGCACATAATTAGAAACATAATGATATTATTGGTAGAAAGTACGACAAAAGGTGTTTTAAAACATGTTTAAGAGCTGTCGATCTAACCCCATTTAATGGGATAGATCGGCGGCACTTTTAGAATTATACAGTTAGTTATGTTCCAGCCCTGTTTTTAAATTGTTAAATAATTTCATCTCTGATTTAATTATTTTTTGTAAGTATCATTTCTAGTATTTTATATTAACTTGTGCTATATTTGACAGGTTAGGGGTAGGAATAATAACGTCAAGGGTCGACGGAACGGAATGTGAACGTCGATTGAAGGACCTCCGTCATAGGTTCGCGCTATTGTTCCGCATTCACCAAAAATTTAATATTCTCGGTGCTTGTCTCCCCCTTAATAAGGCTTGTTAACTAACATATTTTCATACAAGCCTGAATATAATTTAGGGAGATGTTTATTATGACGATGCTATCTTTTAGAAGTCCCAAACTGACTACACGGACTTTATCATTAACTGCTTTTTTAATTGCTTTAAACGTAATTTTGGGAAAGTTGGCAGTTGGTTCGGCGTCTTTAGTCAAATTTAGTTTCGGTTTCATTGGCACTATGTTGCTAGGATATTTCTTAGGTCCATGGCTTGGCGGTGTCGCTAAGATCTTATATGACTTAATTGCTAATACGATCCTAGCAACAGGTACACAGTTTTTTATCGGCTTTACGTTAACTGCCTTTCTTTCGGGCGTAATTGCGGGGTTATTCTTGCATAACCAAAAAATAACCTGGCAACGTCTGGCAATTTACGAAGTCATACAAATGTTGGTCACTAATATCTTTTTCAACACTTTATGGATCCATCTTTTATATCAAGCTCCATGGACAGCACTACTTGCCGTCAGAATACCCAAAAGTTTACTTATGTTACCAATTGAAGTGATCTTAGGCTTGATGATCTTAAAAAGTGTCGCACGGTTAAACTTATCGATCAGCAATCAAAATAAATATTAAAAGAAACCTAAGTAAGGCACTCAACAGGTGCTAGCTTACAAATAGAGGCGTTGTATCGTGTCTTTTTAGCGATATGGCGTCTTTTTATTTATAAAAATAGCAACTTTTCTTTTACTTGATTTAAAAAAGAGGCTGGGACAAAACAATATTCCAGTCTCTTCTTTTGCTAAAAATAATCAAATTATCACTTGTAATTTTTATAGCATAAACACGTTTCAAAAGTCTGAACCCTCAATGTAATGCCATTTACGCCATTCCTGTTCTGCGCTTTGCTACGGCCAAAAATGGCGTAAACGACGTTACATACCGGCTTCAAAACGACTTTTGTCCTGCTCTCTTTTCTTTGTCTTCTATCGCTATATTTCCTATACTAAATGTGATTCGAAATTACAAATGAGGTGACAAAATGACTCAGATCTCGATCATTCAAGGTGATATCACTAAACAAAAAGTAGACGCGATCGTCAATGCCGCTAATACTAGCCTACGCGGTGGTGGTGGCGTTGACGGTGCGATCCATCGCGCGGCTGGGCCTCGTCTAGACATTGCCTGCCAAAAACTAGGAGGATGCGCTACTGGTGAAGCCAAAACGACACCAGGCTTTGATCTACCAGCAAAATATATCATTCATACGCCTGGCCCGATTTGGCAAGGTGGTCAGAATAATGAAACACAATTACTATCTAATTGTTATCAAAACAGTATTCTTGAGGCACAAAAGTATGGTTGTCACAGTCTGGCTTTTCCATCAATTAGTACAGGCATCTATGGTTATCCATTACAGCTAGCTGCTAAAGTCGCCCTACAAGCCATCAAAAGCACGCAAACACAACTTCAAGTGTACTTTGTCTGTTTTGATACACCAACTTATCAAGAATACCAGCAAGCTTTAGAGAAAATGTAAAACATTATCATCTTCCTAACAAGCTAGCAACACGCTCTTGTAACGCTGGTATAACTTCGGTTTCAAACCAGGGATTAGTCTTTAACCACCGCCGATTTCTAGGTGATGGATGTACCAACGGCAAGTATTGTGGCAAATAACGTTGGTAATTATAGATGACGTCTGATAGACGCGTACTTTTCTTCAAATCAAGATAATAACGGCAAGCATAGCTCCCCACTAATAAGGTAAGCTCAACTTCTGGCATGGCTTCACGTAGAGGACCATGCCATTTTTGTGCAAAACCAGCTCGGGGCGGCAAATCCCCGCCTTTACTAGTTCCAGGAAAATAAAAGTCCATCGGTATGATACCGATCAAACCTGAATCATAAAATTCCGCTCGTGAAACACCCATCCACTCTCTTAGAAGATCACCACTGCGGTCATTCCATGTCAAACGCGTTTTTTCTGCCACTCTGCCTGGTGCTTGACCAACGACCAAGATCTTTGCGCGCGGATCAACTAAAAAAAGCGGATCTATCCCACGCTTAGTATAAGATTCATTTTGTGGATCTGCCTTGATCTCTTCGGTTATTTTTTCGATCTCATTCAAAATTTCACTTTCCTCCATTGTAAGTATTATCTTCTTTTATCCTAGCAAACTCTCATCATACAAAAAAGAAGCAGGCATCATTTGATCACCTACTCCCACATTCCAACAGTTGACTGCTGGAGCCCCTGCCAAGAACTATATTATATCACTTTTCCTTTAAAAATTTGTAATAAAATAAATCATATAAAAGTAAATTAAAAAGGCTGCATTTTAGTATTTAAACACTGTAAGCCATAATTTTTTGTCTCATTTTTTGGTAATATTTATGTAATTTAGTGAAGCAATAATGTAATATTTGCAAAAATAAACTCTGCATTATTTTTTAGACTTAAACAGAACTTTAAAGATTTATCAATGTCTTAAGCAATATTTAACCTCTTAAAAATTATGAAATCTTTTTGTAACATAAGGCGAAAAATACGTGTTTATCTTACTAAAAAACCCTTATATCATATGTGAAATTAATTTTTTACAGAAAATTCTAAATTTAAAATATTCTATAAAGACCGATATGCCGACATCCAGATAATTTTATTACACACCTAAACCATTTTGTAAACTCATTTAAATTGGAATGCAATAATTCGGCGTTACAATATAAGCATTCAGTTGTAGAAATCAAACATTAACTAAAAAAATATCAGGAGTGAAAAAATTTGAATCATTCAACAAAATCATTGTTGGTTGGCACAGTTGGTGCAGCCAGTTTATTCTTAGCCGGAACAGCAAGTGCTTCCGCTAACACAACTCATACAGTTGCAAATCATGATACTGTATGGGATCTCTCAGAAAAATACGGTGTTTCCGTACAGTCGATCGAACAATTAAACCACATCAGCTCAAATAGTCATTTGATCTTCCCTGGTGACGATGTTCAGATCCCTAGCAAAGATGCTAAAGCTCAACCAGCTAAGGCAAGTACTCCAAAACAAACAGCCAATACTTCTACATATACTGTAAAAGCTGGCGACTCACTTTGGACAATTGCTCAAGCACACAAAACAAGCGTTGACAAATTGCTTGCTTTGAATAACTTGAAATCTTCAGATCTCCAACCAGGTCAATCATTGAAGGTCGTTGGTACAGCAGTTGCTCAACCATCAAAACCAGTTGCACAGCCACAACAAGCTGAAGCAAAACCCGAAGTACAGGCTCAACCTAAACAAGAAGTTAAACAACAACCACAGCAAAAAGCTGCTCAACCACAAGTAGCTGCTAACCATGTTAACCATTCAGTTGTTTCAGGTGAATCCCTGTTCACGATCGCTAATAAGTATGGTGTTTCTGTTGATTCGATTCGCCAAGCAAACGGTTTGCAAAATGCCGCCGTTTCAATCGGTCAATCATTGGTCATCAATAACCCAACTAAAGATCCTAATGCTGCTAAAAAGCAAGCTTCAAACCAAGAAGTCAAAGAAGATAACAATGCTCAACAAGTAGCTCAGGCTAATACTAATAACGAACAAAAAGCTCAACCTCAGACTCAAGTACAAAACAGTCAGAGCAATTCAAACAATAACAATTCTGTCCGTTCTTCAAACAACGGATCAAATTACCAAGCACCTGTTCAAAACAAACAGGCTCAACCAAAGGCACAAGCTTCTCAAGCTCAACCTCAAGCTAAGAAGTCTGTAAATAGTGCTGGTAACACATACGCAGTGGGCCAATGCACATGGTATGTTAAGAATGTAGCTAGCTGGGCTGGTAATAACTGGGGGAATGGTCAGGACTGGGCTAACTCTGCAAGACAAGCTGGCTTCCGTGTAGATAACACCCCATCTGCAGGTTCTATCGCGGTTTACGCCGGTGGAGCTAACGTTGGCGGTTGGACTGCTGCACCTGGTTATGGTCATGTGGCATATGTTGAAAGTGCTAATGGCGGTTCAGTTACTATTTCCCAAGGTGGAGAAGGTTTCTCTAGCCCAACTGGCCCTAATACACAAACACTTTCCGCAGGTTCTGCTACAGCCTACATCCATCCATAAATGTTAATTAAAAAATAATGACATTTGCTATTTTGAATTTTAAAAAGTCATCTGGTATAGATGGCTTTTTATTTTACCTAAAATAGGGTATAATTTGATTGTGTCGGATTTATCACATACTATGAAATGTGATCAGTTTTCTTGCACTCGATCGTTAATGCGTTAAAATGTATTCATTCAGTTGTAAATACAAATTAGATAGAAAAAGATAGGGAGTGACAATACTTGGAACAAAAATCACAAAAATTGATTCTTGGTACTGTAGGGGTTGCCGGTTTATTCTTAGCCGGTGGTGCCACAGTATCAGCTAATACGACACACAAAGTCGTAGAAAATGATACTGTTTGGGGTCTTTCACAAAAATATGGAGTTTCAGTCAAATCAATTGAAGAACTTAACCACGTTGATTCAAACTCACATTTGATTTTTACTGGTCATACAATTGACATTCCAGATAAGGCTACCAAGTCAGTCGCTAAACCAGCTACAAAAGCTGCACCAAAAGAAAAAGCACAAACAGCCACTTCTACATATGAAGTAAAAGCTGGTGATTCTCTCTGGTCGATCGCACAGGCTCATAACACGACTGTCGATCGTTTGCGTTCATTAAATAGTTTAGGCTCTGGCGTGATCGTACCTGGTCAAACACTTAAGGTCGATGGTTCAGCTACTAAAACTGCCCAACCAAACAAAGCTGCTCAACCTGCAGCTAAAAATGCTCAGGCACCTAAACAACAGGAAGCTTCTACTACAACAGAAGAAGCACAAAAAGCTACTCCTGTAACGCCTGCTAAAGGAAGCACACCAAGTGTTCAACCACAACAGGATAAGAAAAGCAATAAAGACGTTCAACCACAACAAACGAAGCAAGTTGTTGAGCAACCACAAGCAACGCAAGAACGTTCAGCTAAAGAATCTGCAGCTCCTGTTAAAGAGGCAGAAAAACCAGCTGTGCAAGCTGAAAAAGATAACGAACAGAATGAACAAAATGCTCCACAAACAAAGGCTGAGCCGGTTCAAAAAGAAGATGTTCAAAACGATGAACAACCTGAACAAAAAGAAGCTGCCCAACCTAAAGTTTCAGCTAACCATAAAACACATTCTGTAAAGAGCGGTGAATCTCTGTTTACGGTTGCTGCTGATTATGGCGTTTCAGTTGATTCTATTCGCCAAGCTAACAGCTTATCATCATCAGCTTTACAAGTTGGTCAGTCTTTGACGATCAATGATCCAACTAAGGATCCTTCAGCAGCTGCTAAGCCAGTTCAAGCATCGTCAAATTCGACTGCTAAGCAAAATGTGCAACCGGCTGCGCAAAAACAGCCTAGCACACCTGCTCCAAGTCAAACGTCCAATAATAGTAGTAATAATAATAACGCTAGTCAAAATAATGCTAGTGCTACGACTACTAATACAAGCAACACGACGCAAAAACCACAGCAGGAAGCTAACAATGCGAATAATTCAAGCAATAATAACGCTGCGCAAACTACACCAGCAGCTTCAAATACAAACGCCACTCATGGTCATGCTACAAACACAGCTGGCAATACCTATGCTTGGGGTCAATGTACTTGGTTTGCTAAAGACCGTGCAAGTTGGGCTGGTAACTACTGGGGTAATGGTGGTCAATGGGACGCTTCAGCGCGTGCGCAAGGCTTCTCTGTTGATAACCAACCTTCAGCTGGTTCATTAGTCGTCTTCCATCCAGGTCAATCAGTTGGTGGCCAATGGACAGCTGACGGCTCTTATGGTCACGTCGCTTATGTAGAAAGTGTTAGCGGTAATTCTATCACTATTTCTCAAGGTGGTATGGGCTTTTCTAGTCCTAGTGGTCCTAATTATCAAACGATCACTAATGCAAGTCAGTACACATATATTCATCCTTAAAAAGATTGAAACAAAAGATCCGTTACGGAGAGATTTCCGTAACGGATCTTTTATTTTACACATTTTAGGCTTCAACGATCACAAAACCATTATGTCCGATTCGATTTTGGTCTTTAACTAGATTTTGGCTTAGAATTAATTTTGCCTTTGGTGGAAAAATAAACTTAATACTACCATATCCCACATTGAACAAAGCAAAGATCCGTTTGCCATTTGACGAACGAGTAAAACTCAAATAGTCATTTTTGTTACTCGTCTGTCCCCAGTCTAGACTCCCGTCATTTAACACCAAACTATACTTATTCCGAAATTCACCTAACAATTTGATAAAACGGTACATCGTTTGATCTTGCTCACTCGCCTTCCATGGCATACATTCACGATTAGCAGGGACTTGACCACCTTTTAAGCCATATTCGGTACCATAATAAAGACTTGGTGATAATGGTAAAAGATAGGTGAATGCTAACAACAATCGACTTAATTGCTCATCATCGTCACACAAGGACAATAGTCGCGGATCATTTGGACCATCGAATTGAATCATCATCGATTTTTGTTGAGTTGTCGGATACTTCATCAAATCATCATTTAAAGCCGTGATCATTTCAGAAACATTGGTCTTCTTTGCAATAAAGTAGTTGAGCATAATTTCTACTAAATCATCGTCTATTGCAGTATCTAGAGCCGAATTATTGATCAAAGCTGGTGTTAGACTGTTAGTTTCACTCATTAAACAAAAATTAGCTTTAAGACCATGTACAAGTTGCATTAACTCTGCTAAAAATTGTTGATCCATCTCTTGTGGATTCAGAACTTTAAATCCATCAATATCAAAATTGACGATCCAATATTTGACCAAGTCAAATAAATATTGTTTAACTTCTGAATTACGTAAATTTAATTTAGG
>DXAP01000011.1 GCA_019116985.1 Candidatus Ligilactobacillus excrementavium
ACCAACGTACAGATTTATGCTTCTCCTTTAGGGGAGTTGTTGCTGGCAAGTGATGGTCAAGGGTTAAGTGGCTGTTGGTTTGAAGGACAAAAGTATTACGCTGCTGGGTTTAATAAAGATGACTTGGTATCACGAGAAGACCAGATCTTATTTCAAGCTAAAAATTGGCTTGACCAGTACTTTAATGGTGAAGCTCCAAGCAATAAAGGACTTAAATTTCATCCTCACGTGACAGAATTTCGGCAAAGCGTTTTGGATGTTTTGCAAAGTGTTCCCTATGGAAAAGTTATCACTTATCAACAACTAGCTGCAAAAGTTAAATCGCAACAAGACTCTGGCAAATATGCACGTGCAATAGCTGGTGCGGTGGGCCATAATCCACTGAGCATATTTATCCCATGTCACCGGGTGCTTGGCAGCGATGGTTCGCTGACAGGTTATGCTGGTGGACTAAAAAGAAAACGAACTTTACTAGAATTTGAACAGGCACCAAGCGCTAGTTTTTGGAAAAAGTAAACTTGTACCAAATAAGGAGCTGGGACATAACTAGCTGTGTGATTCAAAAAGGGCCGTCGATCTATCCCATTAAATTTGGGTTAAATCGACGGCCCTTAAACGTGTTCTAAAAGATTGAAGCCAGACTGTAATAACGTGATCGTTGTTACAAATCGGCTTTAAAACATCTTTTGCCTCACTTTCACATTTTATATGTTTAATTCTAAAGTAAAAACAGGTTAACACCAATGACTAAAGCACCGAGAATGATCCGATACCAACCAAAGGCTTTGAAGTCATTGTTTTGGATGTAATTCATCAAGAAGCGGATCGATAGGTAAGCTACAACAAAGGAAACAACCATACCAACAAGTAAGATGATCCCTTGTTCGCCACCGAGTGAACCGCCTTGACCGAAGAATTTAACGATCTTGAGCAAGGAGGCACCAAACATCGTTGGAATCGCGAGAAAGAATGAAAATTCTGTCCCAACGTAACGTGAAGTACCAATTAAGATCGCACCTAAGATCGTAGCACCTGAACGTGAAGTACCTGGGATCAAAGATAAGACCTGAAACATCCCGATAAAAAGAGCGATGCTATATGGCAAACTGTCTAAATTAGAGTATTTAGCTTGTAGATCTGATTTTTTCTTTTCGTTGCGATTTTCAACAACAATAAACAAGATACCATAGATGATCAGAGTAGCTGAGACAACAGCCCAGTTCATCAAATGTTCATCCATCCAGTCGTTGAGCGGCAAGCCAATAATTGCTGACGGTAAGATCGCCACGATCACTTTAAACCAGAGGCTCCAAGTATTTTTCTTTTCCTGACTCGACTTTTTGGGTGAGACAGGATTTAATTTGTGGAAGTATAAAACAACCACGGCTAGGATCGCACCTAGCTGAATCACAACGTTAAACATGTCAGTGAACTGTTTAGGTTGTTGCATTTTGATGAATTCATCCACCAAAACTAAATGGCCCGTTGAACTGATCGGTAGAAATTCTGTGATCCCCTCAACGATACCTAGAATTATCGATTTTATAATGTCCAAAAAAATTGATCCTTTCTTGCGTTAAATATGTACGCTATATGTTTTAGTAACAGAAACTATCATAGCTATTTTTTAAGAGAGGTTCAAGTTTTCTTACTAAATTTATGAAAATTTCAGTTTTAAGGCGTGTTTCAAATTGTTAAATGGGCGTGTTTTGTGAAACAAAAAGCTTTCTAATAAACAAAAAGGCTGCAATGCTAAATCGCATTACAGTCCCTTTATTATTAGTTAGTGCTCGTTTTTAAACGCTACACTACACTTTGTTTTTAATTATTAGTCAAAGTCAACACTGTGTGGGAAACGTGCAACAGGTGCTGTACCCTTAAGTTCTTCTTCGATACGGAGAAGTTGGTTATACTTTTCAACACGTTCTGAACGTGCCATAGCACCAGTCTTGATTTCACCAGATTCTGTGGCAACAGCGAAGTCAGCGATAAATGTATCGCCAGTTTCACCTGAACGGTGTGACATCATAACTGTCCAGCCGTTCTTTTTAGCCATGCGAATTGTTTGCAATGTTTCTGTAACTGTACCGATTTGGTTGAGCTTGATCAAGACAGCGTTACCGCAGCCTTTCTTGATAGCATCACGAACGATAGCAGGGTTTGTAACTACTAAGTCATCGTCAACGATTTGAACTTTATCGCCAACAGCTGCAGTGAACTTAGCGTAGTTATCCCAGTCGTCTTCACCAAATGGATCTTCGATCGAAATGATTGGGTACTTTTCAACTAAGCCTTCGTAGTACTTGATCATTTCGTCAGGAGTTTTTTCTGTTCCTTCGAATTTGTAGTTACCAGTTTCATGATCGTAGAATTCAGACGAAGCAGGGTCCAAAGCAATAGCGATTTCTTCGCCTGGTTTGTAACCAGCTTTTTCGATAGCTGCAACGAGCATTTCGATAGCTTCTTCAGTTGAGTCCAAACGTGGAGCAAATCCACCTTCGTCACCCAAGCCAGTTTCGTAACCTTTATCAGCCAAAACGCTCTTCAATGTATGATAAACATTGGCGATTTTTTCGATACCGTCACGGAATGATTCTTTCTTAACTGGAGAGATCATGAATTCTTGTGTGTCGATACCTGAGTCGGCATGTTTACCACCGTTGATAACGTTGTGGAATGATTGAGGTAATTCTGCATGTGTACCACCAAGGTAACGGTACAAAGGAATATCTTCATAGTTAGCTGCTGCACGGCAGTTAGCCATTGAAACACCCAAGATAGCGTTGGCACCCAAACGACCCTTGTTTTCTGTACCATCAAGGTCGATCATAACTTGGTCAACTGCTGCTTGGTTGAATGGGTCAACACCATGCAAAGCATCATTGATTTCAGTATTTACGTTTTCAACAGCCTTCAAAACACCTTTACCTTGAAGACGGTCGCCACCATCACGTAATTCAACAGCTTCTCTTTCACCAGTAGAAGCACCAGATGGTACAGCAGCGCGACCCATTGTGCCGTCTGACAAGATCACATCGGCTTCAACAGTCGGGTTGCCACGGGAATCAAAGATTTCGCGTGCTTTAACCTTTTCAATATAAACAGACATTTAATAAGCTCCTCTCTTTCATGTGAAACTATTCGTATAATTTCACTATTCCAGAAAAATATTTTTGATGAACTCACTGACATTCATCCATCTTCCTTATTTTATCGTTTTTAGAAAGGAAAAACAAGCAAAATATGTGAATCTCCACGCAAACACGCTAATGTTTTCATAAGTTTTCAGAAAAAGCGCTTTCTTAATTTTCAAAATAGTCTTTTTATGACAATTTTTTTGTTGTTCGAATCCTCTTTTTCTTAGATGAGCTGAATTATTGACCGCTTACAGTTTTCTTTATACCATGTTTTAAAACATTATCTTAAATAGAAGTGTCGAAAGGACTGTTTGGTTATTGAACAAATCATACTGGTTAGGCTCTGACGTGTTTTTATTCGAGCTCCGAAATTCAGACAACTCCGCTTATCTAACTCGGATCTCACAGTGCACAAAACGCACTATAAATTCCGAGTCCGATAATGCTCGTTGTCTCCCGAATTTCTCCGCTCTGTTTTTTTAGTCGAGCTGCGTGAATCAAAAGTCTGTGCCTATCCAACTTCAACAACAAGTCGTAAAAAGAACGACTTATAGTTGAAGTCCGATAGTGCTCAACTTTTAAGCGATTCGCTCCGCTCTGTTTTATTGAAAGGGGGTGAGAAAATGGATTTTTCTAGTTTAATTAATCTAATTTCACAAATGTCTAGTGAAACAACTGGTCTGATCAGTCAATTTTTGAACCTTTTTAATTAAATAAAAAGATGTTTAAAGTTGTTAATTGTTTTATCACTGATAGATACAATTGTAGGCTCATGCGGTCATATGTTAGACGCTTTCAGGTAACAAGCTTTTTTGAATAAGTTTGTTATCTTTTTGTGTATGTTGTGACTAAAAATAAAACTGATCTTCTATTACAAGTTATCTCGAACTTTATGTGGGAAGCAAGTGCAGCTGATAACTGAATAAAAGAAGCAAGCATGTCGAAAAGAATTATATACGCGATAGAACAAGAAAAAAGTACT
>DXAP01000126.1 GCA_019116985.1 Candidatus Ligilactobacillus excrementavium
CCTCCAGATCAACCTGTTAAAATAAATATTACCACATCTCCCCACTTTTAACCACTAAATGCCACTTAAAAACCACTAAAAAAAGCTTATAAATTAGCAAATTGCATATCCAAACTAATGTTCCTAAAAAACATAAGAAAGTGAGACAAAAGATGTTTTGAAGCCGATTTGTGACGGCGATCGCGTTATTTTGGGTCGTAGCAAAGCGAAGAACCAGAATGACGTAATGTTACAGTAAGGCTTCAATCTTTTGGAACACGTTTAAGGGCCGCCGATTTACCCCATTTAATGGGATAGATCGACGGCCCCTTTTAGTATCACACAGCTAGTTTTCCCAGCCGCTATATGCAAAACTTTTTTTCCAACAGCATTTATCTAAATGAAAGTCTGACAAATTTCTAAAACCAAAAAAATCATGAAAGAGCAAAAAAAGACGATATCTGCCACTCTAAGGTATCTTACAAAAAAAGCACGATAAATAATATCTCCCTCTAAAAAAGCATACATCAACGTCATTGCGATCCCGAATAATGCAAGTGCAAAAATTAAAAAAGGTAACAATGACAGACCCATCAAATTCTTCGACATAAAATGTAGACCGAGAATCAAAAGTGGTAGATTTAAATCCAACGTTTTTATCCGACTGGGCCATTTTTTTGCCATTATTTTTTTAATTGCTAGTATCAAAATGTTCCAAACTAAAAAAGCTACTAACCAAAACAACCAACTCTTAAACATTTTAATTCTCCTTATTCCGATCATAACAGTCTATCTCTGTAATATTAAAACAATTTAAACAGTAAAAATTACTGAACACCTACACATTGTACTACACGTTTAAATAGATCTTGTACCAGACAGACAGAATATTAGATTTAAAAAAAACTTGAATGATACATCTCTTACAACAATCAATTCTTTTTGCTATAAATACCTAATTATAAGATTTGACAGTAGCTCTAATTAAAATGTAAGATATATTAAATACTTACATTTTAAGGGTGGTTTCAGTGCGTAAAAAGAAAGAACGTTCAACTTTTCAAAAAGTAACAATGGTCGTTGTCTGGGTCATGTTAATTTTCATGGTTGGATCTGTAATTTTAGGTTCAATTGGTCCCTTATTAGGATAAACCATTAAAAGAAAATAATTATTTAAACAAGGAAAATGCTCCTTGTTTTTTTATTGCCAAGCTTTATTAAAAAAAGCTCCTACTTTTTTTCTATATTGTTGTGGATAATTTTTTTGAGAATCTGCGTGCTTTGTATCCTGTGTGACCCACAGCTGTTTTTTCCCTTGTGTCGCATGATAATTCTTATAAACCATTTCCGTTGGCACAAATTTATCGTCTTGCCCGTGAATAAAGAATATCGGCAATTTATTATTACGTAAAGCTTCAACTGAACTACCTTTTTTAAAGTTATGCCCCACTCTAAATTCAGCTAACCATAAACTCAGAGTGATCAAAGGTTCTTTCGGCATATTAAATTGTTGTTTTAATTGAAAAGCTAACTCATTTGCAACCGTATCATAACCACAATCTTCTACAATAGCTTTAACCTGAGGTGGTAAATTTAACCCACTCATCATCATCACTGTTGCTCCGCCCATACTAACTCCAAATAAACCAATTTGAGAATTTTCGCCGTTCTTATCAATAACTTGATCAAGCCATCCCAAATAATCACGACTGTCTGGATAACCAAAAGTTACATATCTTCCTGAACTTTGGCCACTACCACGATCATCTGGGGCTAACACATTATACCCTTGTTCATGAAACATCCTGATATAAGGTGCCATAGTATAATGGCTGCCTTGATAACCATGCGCAACCACAATAGTTTTATTTGTTACTTTTTTCGCAGGATAATAAAAAGCGACTAAATTCTGACCGGTATCTTGCGCACGTAACGTCCATTTAACTTGTTGATCCTGTTGTTTAAGCCACTTCTGATCATCTTTTTCGCTACCTTTTAACGTTAATTGTTTTTCAGTTCGGTAAGGATTGTCAAATGCATATGTAACTAAATAATTAGCGGCGTATCCTAATACCATCACAACTAACACAACCAGAGTACTTAGGACCCCAATTATAATTTTTTTCTTTTTTGACATTTCATTTCTCGTTTCTAATGTATTTGATTCATAGATTAAAATACGTGCCTAGCTAGCACAAAATAAATTTTAGCTAGTGGGACACGTATATATCATTGCTTTTATAAAATTGGTGAAAGAAGACGTGAAAAATACTGTTTAAATCTCAACCAACGTGATTGTTGTGCAAAATATTCTGCACTTAAGAGTGTACAAAATTTAAGATCCTGTTTAAAAATATCAGTTAATTCAACTGCTAATTTACGGTCATAGCAAAAAGCATTGACCTCAAAGTTCAATTTGAAGCTTCGAAAATCAAGGTTGGCAGAACCAACTGAACACATTTGACCATCAACCACCATTGTTTTAGCGTGCAGAAAACCTTCATCGTATTTGTATATTTCAATACCTTTTTCTAACAATTCTTTTGCATAGTATTCCGTTGCGCGATAAACAAATGCATGATCAGGTTTTGAAGGGATCATAATACGGACTTTAACACCCGAATAAGCCGCAACACTCAATGCTTCCATAACAGAATCATCAGGGATCAAATAAGGAGTTTGAATGTAAATATAATCATGTGCGTTACTGATCAGTTTCAAATAGCCTAACTTAATTGCTTCTGTTTCGTTATCAGGACCAGAAGAAACAATTTGGATCCCCGTTGTTCCTTGCCCTCTTTGCAAGGGAAAATATCGATCAGCATATTCTATCGGAGCAGATTCTGCGGAGTTTTTAACCGTAGCATTCCAATCCATAAAAAATTGCGATTGCAATGCAACTGCTGCATTACCAACGACCCGTAAATGAGTATCACGCCAATACCCAAATTTCTCTAAGCGTCCCAAATACTGATCGCCGATATTAAAACCACCAATATAGCCGATCACACCATCGATCACAACTATTTTCCGGTGATCACGATAATTAAGGCGTGGGCTATGAAAATAAGATTTTTTGGAACCAAAGAAAGGCTCAGCTTGTCCACCTAATTCCTCCAATGGCTTAAAAAAGTTGCGTACCTGACCACGTGAACCCATGCTATCGTATATTACCCGTACATTAACGCCTCTAGTCTGGGCTTTTTCAAGAGCATCTAGCACCTGATAACCAATCTCGTCACTATAAAAAGTATAATATTCAATATGTATATGGTCCTGCGCATTTTCAATATCAGCTAATAATTTAGCAAACTTTTCCTGACCATCCGTATAGACCTTAACTTGATTATTATTCGTAAAAATTGCCTGATCGGCTTCTAAGAACAGTCGTGAAGTTTGCTGAGCTTCATTAGTTAAAACATCATAAGGCAATAACTCTTTTTCATTCCATTGTTCCTTTTGCAAAGAAACTAGCTGATCGATACCCAATTTTTCTTGGGCTTTAATGTCGAAAATTCTCTCTTTTGAAATTTTCTTGCCCGCGAATAAATAAATTAAAAAACCAATACCAGGAAGTAGGTTCAGCACCAATAACCATGCCCACGTAGCAGAAATATCTCTTTTTTCCTTGAAAACTGTTACGATGGCAAAAAGTGTATTGACAAAAAAGACTATAACAACAATATTAAAGATCCAATTCACAAAATTTCACCATCCACATCTGAAATAGATACAAAAAAATTATAGCAAAATTAGCTATCAATGTATATAAACAACACTAACTAAGCTAGTATAAACATAGAATTTAAACATTTATTTTTAAAATATAAAAAAGGGCCATTCCTGACCCCACTATATACTTTTTATTTATCTTTTTTGAACCAAGCTCCAATTCTCTTGAAAAATCCGTCCTTTTTGGGTTCTTGCAAAGACATTAATGGAACCGTTTCGCCCTCTAACCGCCGTGCAATATCACGGTAACCTTGGGCTGCAGGATTTTTTTCATACAAAACGATTGGTTCACCCTTATTAGATGTTGCGATCACTTCGTCTTCATCAAAAACAATCCCAATTAATTCAATCGAAAGATGTCTGGTAATTTCGTCAACATCCATCATGTTTCCTTCGTTCATCATATTTTTACGAATACGATTGATCACAAGCATCGGTGGTTTATCTAAATTTTGCTGTTCAAGTAATCCAACTACGCGATCAGCATCACGAACTGCAGAAATCTCCGGTGTAGAAACCACGATAGCATTGTCTGCGCCTGCCACAGCGTTCATAAAACCCTGTTCTATCCCGGCTGGGCAATCCAAAAAAACATAGTCGAAATCACTTTTCAATTCATCTACTATTTCAACAACTTGATCAGGAGTCAATGATGTTTTGTCAGCGTTTTGTGCAGCTGGTAATAAAAACAATTTATCATTGAATCGTTTATCTTTGATGAGAGCCTGAGGTAGCTTAGCTCGACCTTCTGCAACATCAACAATATCGTAGATGATCCTATTATCCAAGCCCAAAACAACATCTAAGTTACGTAATCCAATATCTAGATCGACTAAACATACTTTTTTGTCCATCAAAGCAAGTGCAGTTCCTAGATTTGCGGTAGTCGTTGTTTTACCAACACCACCCTTACCAGACGTTATAACAACTGCTTTTCCCATTCTAAAATCCCCCTGCCTTTATGAATAACTTTGGCCTTTTTGCTTTTAATTCCTCAATTTGTGTTAGAGCCAAAGCATGCAGATCATTCACAAAAAGTGCACTCATTTTCTCTGTTGACGCAATCTTTTTATCCTCATTTACAATATCTACCAAATCGGCGATTCGTAATTGTTGTGCGTCCCGCAAATTTCCAGCAAGAACTGCCCGGGTATTATTCTCATGACCAGCACATAAAATACCATTTGCAGTACCTAAAACAAAAATACTACCCGTGGCTCGTAAGATCCCACCTTCATGTAAAGTTCCCAGGAAAAGTAGATCACCTTGTATCAATTTGTCCTGGCCGTTTCGAATAATATCACCATTAACATGAACTGTGGTACTGTCAAAAATTTCTTGTGCCTCTTGCCTTTCGATCACAGAACTTTGAATCTTGTGGATCGAAAATCTTGGATAATTTGCAAAAATATTTTCTAATTCTTGTTTTTGTTCTGCAGTATAAAGCAACTGGCCTGTGTTGATGTTGAAAGAATACTTTTCAGTTCGATCTGCTGATTCATCATTATGCAATTTTTCCATTAGTTCGCCAAGTTCAATTTTAATTTCACTAAAACTCGCAGTTGGCTCTAAAATCAATTCATAGCCGTTCTTATATCCCTTTAAAACGACTGCTTGCATTCTTCCACACATCCCTTAACTAAATTTTTCGAAAAATAATTTCAATGGCCAATACAATATTACATAAGTAGCTAAATTGTATGCCAAAGTTGGTCCTAAAGTCCGTCCAATAAATACGACCCCTGAAATAGACGTAAATCCTATCAGAGCATTTGCCCAATAAAATAGCGTTGTTAACACAGTTATGTCTATTAAATATATTAATAATACCACAATAAATGATCGATTAAAAAACGTTAAAACATTTCTGGTCAAATAAACCATAAAGGGTAATAACAATGTAAAAATACCTAAAATACCCGTAAAGAAAAGATCGAAAACAAGTCCAATAATTGCAGACCATGTGAATACATGGTCAACTTGTCCATAACAGATCGCCATCACAAACCACAGCAAGATCAAGCGGCTCTCGACCGCAACACTAGTGGTAAAAAAAGACTGTGATAAAAGATGGCTCAAGGATCCATCTAAGAAAAGGAATAAAAAAGCACCTATGGGGAAAAAATATCTCATTTTCGAAATTCTCATGTCACAAAACTCCTAATCAGCTCTCCGTGCTACTGTCACAACATCTAAATCATTAAAGTCAGCAGCAGGTTCAATATAAATTTTTGCAGGCAAACCATCGTCTCCATTTGCTGCACGAACAACTTTTCCTATTAGTAAACCTTGAGGCGTGATGCCCCCCATGCCAGAAGTGATCACTTTTTCTCCTTTAGCAATTTTAGCTTTAGATGTGATCTGCCCCATGATCAGTTGATTTTTTGAATTACTATAGCCAGTGATCAAACCATTGATCACTGTACCTTCTTTACTTTTCAAACGAACTGCAAAACGATTGGCTGAATCATTGCTTGTTGAAAGTAATTCTACTTTACTGTTTGTCTTATTGACTTCAGTAACTCTACCGGCCAATCCTTTACGTGACAAAACTGGATCATTTTTCTTCACACCTGCAGCTGTCCCTTTATTGATCACTAGCTGATCTTGCCAAGAAGACGGCGTTCTACTCAAAACAACAGCATTGGTTTTACTGTAAGAGCTGAGAGTTTCGTTTAACTTCAGTTGTTGTTTTAAATGTTTGTTTTCATCTTTTAAAGTTTGATTTTCAACTTTTTGAGTAGCCATGGTATCTACTTGTTTTTTCAACTTTTTATTTTCCGTATAAGTATTATACAAACCCTTAACTGAATCAGTAGCATGCCCCAAACCATTCATTGGTACACCAACCACTCTATCCACGATCCCCACAGCGTCATTACCAATTTGTTGAACAAAAGACGGCGCTTTACGGTTATTTCTAACACTGATCGATAAAGCTATCAATAAAAAACCAATAATCAAAATGATCATTGTGATGACTAACCTCTTATTGAATGAGAATTTTTGCACACTTTAAACCTCCTCGTATTATGACTAAATTGTAAAAATGATATTTTAAACACAGTCACTTAATCATTTTAACAGCTCTAATTACAAGTCATATTGTTTAGCATAAACTACATAAAAAATTAAGAGGTTGGAGAAAAAGACTCCAACCCCCAACTAATTTTTCTCTTAACGATTAATTCTTTTTCATAACATCTATGCTTTTGAGCGACTCGCCAGTTCCGATCGCAACACAGTCCAAAGGTTCAGAAGCTACAAATACAGGAACTTTAGTAGCATCAGAAATAACTTCTGGCAAATGGCGTAACAAAGCACCACCACCAGTTAACACAATACCGTGATCGATCACGTCCGCTGCAATTTCAGGAGATGTTTCCTCTAAAGTCTCTTTAATAGCAGCAATGATTTCTTGAACTACTTCTTGAATAGCATTAGCGACTGATTCAGCCTCAATTTCAATTGTTTTCGGTAAACCAGTTACCAAATCACGTCCACGGATCGACTGTGAATCTAACTGCTTAGCTGATTCTACTGAAGCAGATGCAAGATCCATCTTCAATTGTTCAGCAGTCCTTTCACCGATCAATAAATTATAATTCTTACGTACAAAATGCACGATAGCTTCATCCAATCGGTCGCCGGCCATACGGATCGAACGACTTGAAACAATACCACCTAATGAGATCGTGGCAACATCAGTTGTACCACCACCAATATCAACCACCATACTACCAGTTGGATCCATAACAGGTAACCCTGCACCAATAGCAGCAGCAAATGGTTCTTCGATGACATAAGCATCCTTTGCCCCTGCTACCCTAGTAGCATCGATCACAGCACGCTTTTCAACTTCTGTAACGCCACTTGGAACACAGACCATAACATATGGTTTACCACCATGCTTGCCTAGGCCCTTATCGATATAATATTTCATCATCGCTGCTGTTGTATCATAATCAGCGATCACACCGTCTTTCATCGGACGGATCGCAACAATGCTTGCAGGTGTACGGCCGATCATATCACGTGCTTCTGAACCGACCGAAACAATTTCCCCAGACTTTGTATTTTTCGCAACAACTGAAGGTTCACGTAAAACAATACCTTTACCTTCAGCATAAACTATTGTGTTTGCTGTACCGAGATCGATCCCGATATTTTTTGTTCCCATTCCGAACACTGCTTTCATCCCTTCACAATTTATAAGCCATTTTATTTTTTCAAGTAATATTAAAATTATAACATAAGCATTTTATTAACCTAGACAGAATTTCTTAAGAAAAACAAAATCTATAAAAAATGTCGCTTACTCAGTTACAATGCTTACATCACATGCTTGTGGGCCTCTAATTCCTTCAACAGAAACAAAAGTGACCTTTTGATCTGCCTCTAAAACTTTATACCCTGGAGTTAAAATTGCAGAAAAGTGAACGAAAAAATCTTCGCCACCATCATCTGGAATAATAAAACCATAACCTTTATCTTTATTAAAAGAACGCACTTTTCCTGTTAGCATTTTATATTCCTTTCAACACTTGTACTTGTGCAAGTTTACCACATTTTAAGGCCTTCCACAATACACTAATAACTACGAATGTTTCAAATAAATATTATCTTTTACTGACCAGTCTTATTATTTTGTAAACAAAAAGACTCGCTTAAACAATGGTAATACCATCATCAAGCAAGTCTTTAGTTCTCTTATTCCAATTATGCAATAATTTCCTCTTCACGCATACTTAGATACGAAGTATCCCCAACGATAATATGATCCAGTAAAGTAATGCCTAACATTTTTCCACAGCCCACAAGTCTTTTAGTTAAAGCCAAATCATTTTTGGATGGTGTTACATTTCCACTCGGATGGTTATGCACGACCATAAAACGTGCCGCGCTGCACTTGACTGCTTCTTTAAATATTTCTCGCGGATGGACCGTAGCAGAATTCAAAGTTCCCTTAAACAGGCTTTTTTGTAAGACTACTTGGTTCTTAGTATCTAAGTAAACACCTACTAAAAGTTCCTGCTTTGAGGAACCATACATTTTAGACATATATTCGCCAATTTTTTTACTGGAATAAACTGTTCCCAATGCACAGCTCGGTCTTTTTTCATATCTTTTTGCAAACTCGCTTAAAACTTCGAAAAACCAAGCCTTTTTTTCATCTGGTAATAAAGAACGAACCTCCTGGTCAGTTAAATACTGCATTTGTTCCAAGTTCTCGTATTGCGCAAAAAACCGTTCAATGATCTTGTCAGCTTCACGCTTCGAAAATGCAGTACAACAAACGCAATACAGTAGTTCACGATCGGTTAGTTCATGTGTACCAAAATGCTGGATCTGCGAAGCCAAATAATCTAAGTCATAAGAATTTATCAATGTCATTTTTACCCCTCCAAAGATATATACGCAGAAAAGAGTAAAAAATGTTTTTTTAATTCAAAAAATTTGTTAATTCATTCAAATCATGAAAAACACCAAAGGTATTTTGTATGTCATAATCGGTCGGTTGAATTAGGTCAGGAACCATCGCCACTGGGATCTGTGCACGATTTGCAGCTAAGATACCATTATGAGAATCTTCGATCACCAAAGTTTTCTCCTTAACTGGATGGCCCGCTTTTTGCCAAGCGTGGTTAAAAATTTCTGGTGACGGCTTAGCTTGGTCAACATCATCAGCTGAAATGATCAAGTTAAACCCCAGATCCATTTTTAAGGTCCTTAAGTAAAAATCAATTTGTTTGCGATCATTACTAGATGCTAAAACATATGGCGTCCGTGAAGCTTGCAAGAAACTGGTCAATTCTAAAAAGCCCTTTTTTAATTCTAACTTACCTTCCATTACCAACGGATTTATCAAACTAAAACTCCGTTCCATAAACTTTCTGACTAAACTAGCATCACCAAGATCTTCGGTCATGGCTGTCATCATTTGTTCATTACCAGCTCCAATAAATCTGCGATAGTAATCCATCGAGTACTTGATCCCTAACTCATCCGCCGCCATTTTATTAGCGGTGTAATAAACTTTTTCTGAATCAAATACAACTCCATCCATATCAAAAATAACTAATTCTGGTTTCATTTTTTCTCCTTACTCTTCTTTAAAATATCGACGTACTTCAGATACAAAATATAAAGACCCCGTGATAAGCAACATGTCATCCGCTGACATTTCATTGATCAATGTTAAAAAGCCCTCGTTCCATTGGTCAAACATCTTTATCTGATCGTATTTACTATCCAATTCATCTTTTTTTAAAGTAGCTCGAGGCGCGTGAAATTTCGTCAAAACAATTGTAACATGGGATAACTTGGTTAATTCAGCAATCATTTCATTAAATTGTTTATCTTCTAAAACAGCCAGTAGAATATATACGTGTTGGTCATTAAACTTGGCTTTAAGAGTCTTAGTTAAACCTTTTATCGCTGGTACATTGTGTGCCCCATCTAAAACGATCAGTGGTTCATCATTGACTTTTTCAAATCGCCCAGGCCAGGTAGTTTGTTGCAAACATTTTTTTATCTGGCTTGTCTTGACTGAAATTTGATGTTTTGACATCATTACTAAAAATGCTGTCAATGCAACTGCGGCATTAGAAATTTGATAACCGCCTACCATTTGTATCTGCACGTCTTTTACTAAATATTCATTAAATCTAAAATCAAAAGTTTCACCCCAAAAATTAGCTATACTTTTGGGAACTACCGTAAAATCTTGATTTAACAAATATAGTCGAGAATCCATTAGTTGAGCTTTCTTTTCAATAACACTTTGGGCTTCACTTGGAAGTTGACCACAGACCACTGGCACTCTGTGTTTAATGATCCCTGCTTTATTTTCAGCAATTTCAGTTAAAGTATTTCCTAAGATCTGCATGTGATCCATGCCTACAGAAGTTATGACCGAAAGCAATGGAGTAATAATATTAGTTGAATCATAAGTTCCTCCGATACCAACTTCAACGATCACAAAATCAGGGCGATATCGTCCAAAATAAACAAACATCATCATAGTCAAGACCTCAAATTCAGTCGGACCACCCAAGTCTACGAACTCATGATCTAACTGCTCAACTGCTGGAAGTATTTCTTGAACCAAAGATAAGATTTCCTCATCACTGATCATTTTGCCATTTACTGAGATACGTTCATTAAACTTTTCAATAAAAGGAGAAGTAAAAGTTCCGACATCGTAGCCTTGTTCCATCAATAAATCGCGTAAATACGCAGTGACTGACCCCTTACCATTAGTTCCTGTTACATGGATCATTTGCAAACTTTCTTGTGGATCTCCAAAAATTTCAGCAAAGCGCCGCATTCTCTTTAGAGATGGATCCTTAGTAAATTTATGCCTTCCATGAATATATTCTAAAGCTTCATCATAATTACTTACTTCAATCATACAATAACGTCTGACTCCTTAAACCTTATCTTTTTTGATCGATCTTAAATAAACTGACCCAGTGATTTATTGATCATGTCACAAATTTATTATACGTGAAACCAAAAAAGATAGCATTAAAAAACAAGGAAAACTTACGTAGTCTCCCTTGTTTTACGTCTTACATTTCTTTTTTTACCTCAGCAAGCCGTGACTGGGTTGCACTCAGTTTTTCTTTATAGCCAGTAAGTTTTTCTTTTTCTTCATCAACAACTTGAGAAGGTGCATTATTAACAAAGCCTTGGTTACTTAATTTCTTTTCACCGCGTGAAACTTCATTCTCTAACTTATCGATCTCTTTTTGTAATCTTTCTACTTCCTGGTTCAAATCAATTAAACCTGCGAGCGGAATGTAAACTTCTGCCCCACTAATAACAGCAGTCATTGCTAATGTTGGCGCTTTAATATCAGCTGAAATTTGCAAAGACTCTGGATGACAGAAACGCTCGATATAATCTTGATTTGATTCAAAAATCGATTGCGTTTCAGGCAGTGTTGTCTTAATTTGAATGTCAATTGGCGAAGATAAAGGTGCATTAGCATCTGCTCGAATATTACGGACAGCCTTGATCAACTCGATCAAGTTGTCCATGCCCTTTTCAGCCTCTTTATTTTCAAATTCAGTGTGTTCTTGTGGGTAAGCAGCAGTTACTAATGAAGTACCATCATGAGGCATGGCCAACCAGATCTCTTCTGTTACAAATGGCATGATCGGGTGTAGCAAACGTAAAGTTTGGTCCAAAACATAACATAAAATGTTTTGAGTGTTATGTTTCAAAGAGCGATCCTTACCATAAAAATCCTCTTTAGCCATTTCGATATACCAATCACACAGATCATTCCAGATGAAGTTGTACAAAGCACGACCTGCTTCACCAAATTCGAAGTCCTCGAATAAACGTGTAACTTCACGAACAGTTGAATTCAAGCGGCTTAAGATCCACTTGTCGGCTAGTTGCCATTCACTTTGATCTGGCAATTCTGCTTTAGTTTTCTCATCAAAGTTCATGATCGCAAAACGACTAGCATTCCAAATCTTATTAATAAAATTCCAAGCAGAATCCATTTTTTTATACGAAAAACGAATATCTTGTCCTGGGGTCGATCCAGTTGCTAAGAACCAGCGTAAAGCATCAGCACCATATTTTTCAATAACATCCATCGGATCGATACCATTGCCCAAAGACTTGCTCATTTTTTTACCTTCAGCATCACGGATCAAACCATGGATCAAAACATTTTTAAAAGGACGCCGACCAGTAAATTCTTTACTCTGGAAGATCATTCGTGAAACCCAGAAAAAGATAATGTCATAACCAGTTACTAAAGTATCGGTCGGGAAGTAACGTTTAAAGTCAGCTGCATCCTCATTTGGCCAGCCCATTGTCGAAAATGGCCACAACGCACTTGAGAACCATGTATCTAAAACATCTTGATCTTGTTCCCAATTTTCTGGATCACTTGGTTCTTGTTCGCCAACATAGATCTCGCCTGTTTCTTTATGGTACCAAGCTGGGATCTGATGTCCCCACCAAAGCTGTCTTGAAATTACCCAGTCGTGAACATTTTCCATCCACTGACTAAAGGTATTCTCAAAACGTTCCGGAACAAAATTAACACGATCGTCAGTTTCCTGATTCTTTAAAGCTGCCTCAGCTAGTGGTTGCATCTTCACGAACCACTGAGTCGACAAACGTGCTTCAACTTGTACACCAGTCCGTTCAGAATGCCCAACACTATGCACGATCGGTTCTTCGGATAAAAGATAGCCTTGATCTTTTAGGTCTTTAACAATAGCCTTACGCGCCTCGAAACGATCCATACCGGCATACTTACCTGCTCTATCATTTAAGGTAGCATCCTCATTCATCGTATTGATCCGTTCAAGGTCATGTCTATTACCAACCTCAAAGTCATTTGGGTCATGTGCAGGAGTGATTTTAACCATTCCCGTCCCAAATTCAGGATCAACATATTGGTCAGCAATGATTTCCAAATGTCTACCATGCAACGGCAAAATAACTTCTTTACCTACTAGCTGTTTATAACGTTCATCTTTTGGATTAACCGCGATAGCAACATCACCTAACATTGTTTCTGGACGTGTCGTCGCGATCTCAATATAGTTTTTACCGTTGAATGTTGTATCATCAACAAATGGATATTTTACGTGGTAAAAAGCACCATGATCATCTTGGTGGATAACTTCAATATCTGACAGAGCAGTACGTGCTTTTGGATCCCAGTTAATAATGTATTCTCCGCGGTAAATCAAGCCTTTTTTGTATAATGCCACGAATACTTTACGGACAGCTTTAGAAAGTCCGTCGTCAAACGTAAATCTTTCCCGACTATAATCCAAGGATAATCCCAATTTAGCCCATTGTTGTTTGATAATGTCAGCATATTCATCTTTCCATTCCCAAACCTTATCCACAAATTTTTCCCGGCCTAAATCGTAACGTGAGACACCACTTTCAGCCAAACGTGCTTCAACTTTAGCTTGAGTTGCAATACCGGCATGATCCATACCAGGTAACCATAATGTATCAAAGCCTTGCATCCTTTTTTGCCGCACGATCATATCCTGTAAGGTGGTATCCCAGGCATGACCCAAATGTAATTTCCCTGTTACATTTGGTGGTGGGATAACAACAGAATATGGTTTTTTGGTCGTATCTCCACTGGGTTTAAATAAATCTTTATCGAGCCATTTTTGATAACGTCCATGTTCAACAGCGGTTGGGTCGTATTTCTTTGACATTTCAATTTCTTTAGCCATTTATTTCTCATCCCTTCTTATTTTGATCCTATTTTTAAACTAATAACCAATGCGTTAAAGCTTACTATTGTCTAACATTATTTAAAATCCATTCACCACTTCATGAGCGATCACCACATAAAAAGGTGCAAATAAAAAGCACCGCCATCCTATCAATTAGGACGACAGTGCCGTGGTACCACCTAAATTGGGCTTTTAACCCCACTTAAATTCTGTGTTAACGGATGAAGATCCGGTCGACCTTACTTCACAAATTCAAGTCGACGGCTAGCAAGCTACAATCAATGGTTCACTGAAATGTTTCACCAACCCATTTCTCTCTGGAAGTGAGCACCAATTGATCCTCTTGGTCAAAGCTTTATGAAATAATTCTAACCTTATGCCTATCAAACGTCAAGAACAAATGGTGTATATTCAGCCTCTTAGAGTAATTCGGCGAATGTTTCTTCTTGGGCATTCAAATAATGATCGTCACTACTGATCTCAGTTATTTTTATCCCCGACAACGAACGTTCGATCAAACCATCAATATCTAATTTTTCTTCATATTGACGCGAACGATCGATCCGTGGCTTCGTTTTAGGAGCAGTCGGAGCAAAAACCGTACAGCAATCTTCATACGGCTTGATCGATAATTCAAATGTATCGATCTTTTCCGCAAGTTTAATGATATCATTTTTATCCATTGAAACGACTGGTCTTAAAACTGGCATTGAAGTGACATCATTAATGGCAGCCATGCTTTCCATTGTTTGAGAAGCAACTTGGCCTAATGATTCGCCGTTAAAAATTGCCAAAGCATGTCTTTTTTCAGCGATTTTTTCACAAAGTCGTAACATAAAACGACGTTGGATCGTCATTAGATAACTGGCTGGAACATCGCGTTTTACGGTTTCTTGAATCTCAGTAAACGGAACTTGAATAAATTTTATCTTGCCCACATAGGGTGCGAGTTTAGCAGTTAATTCTTTTGCCTTATTCAACGCCTGTTCACTGGTATATGGTGGGCTATAAAAATGGACCATTTCCAAGTCGACGCCACGTTTCAAAGCTAAGTATCCGGCAACAGGTGAATCAATACCACCTGATAGCATCAAAAGGCCCTTACCTGCGGTCCCAACTGGTAATCCACCTGCTCCTGGAAGCATTTCATATGATAAAAAAATACCATTCATACGGATCTCTACACGTAAAACAATATCTGGATGTTTCATTTGAACTTTAACACCAGGAAAATTGCTCAAAATAGTTCCACCTAAAATGTCATTCATTTGGTTTGTATCATATTCAAAATTATGGTCTGAACGACGCGTATTAATTTTGAAAGTCATGCCATCTTGTGCGATCTCGTTAAAGATCGAAATTGCCGTCTTCTTTACCTCTTCAACATCACGCGTAACTTTAATGACAGGCGAAAAGTTCTGAATACCAAAAATTTTACCTACTCGGTCTGCAACCTGATGATAATCTTCACCATTCAACCGAATATGCAATCTGTCACGTTGTGCTTTGACCTCAAGTTTTTTAAAACCTGACAGTGCATTTCTAGTATTAGTACCTAACCGATCAATGAATGAGCGTCGGTTTTTTCCTTTAGTTGACAATTCGCCGTAACGAACCATGATTTCTGTATATTGCATCTGTTATCCTTTCTACTTGGCAAAAATCTTTGAAAAACGTGCGTAAATTTGATCAAATACACGATTAAACTCATCGGCTTGTTCTAAAGTATTATTTTCATCTAAACTGACCCGAACAGCTGATGTTGCAATTTTTTCAGGAACATGCATGGCATTTAACGTTCCTGAAATAGTCCCTTTTTTAGATGAGCAAGCACTTGTCGTTGAAATATAGATTCCTTGTTCTTCAAATGCGTGAACGATCGTTTCTCCCCTAACTCCATCGATAGTAAAACACAGAATATGTGGTGATGAAGTTTGATCAACTTTTGAAAAGACTGTGACATTTGATCCTGCCACAACATGATCATATATTTTTTGTTTGATTTTCCGTTCTTTGGCGACATTATCCGACTCATTAGCAAGTAACAAACGTAAAGCCTTTGCCATTCCAGCAATTGCGGGTAGATTTTCAGTCCCACTCCGCTGGTTTTTTTCCTGACCACCGCCTGCCATTAATGGCTCGATCATTCGGCCAGTTTTCTTATACATAAAGCCGATCCCACGTGGTGCATGAAACTTATGTCCAGAAAAAGTCAAAAAGTCGATCCGTTCATTACTTAACAAGTCTCCGATACCTTTACCAATACCTTGGACCGCGTCAACATGAAAATGAATATTCGGATGTCCTTGCAAAACCTCAGCAATCTCGGCTAAAGGTTGGATCGACCCAACCTCATTATTGATCGCCATTACTGAAACTAAGATCGTATCAGAACGCAATGAAGCCTTAACATCTTCAGCATTTACCCGTCCAGTTTCGTCAACGGGTAAATACGTTACTTCGAAACCTAATTTTTCAAGTTGTTTCATGGAATTAAGGACCGCAGGATGTTCGATCGCAGAAGTAATTATATGTTTACCAAACTCCTGCTTGGCAAAAGCCGTACCCTTAATGACCCAATTGTCTCCTTCAGTTCCACCACTGGTAAAGAAGATCTCATGTGGTTTACATCCTAGCAATTCAGCGATTTGCTTACGAGATTGTTCTAACAAGTTGTCAGCTGTTTCACCCAAAGCATGGAGTGATGAAGGGTTCCCCCATATTTTTTCACTAACTGTTTTATAAGTATCTAAAACCTCTGGTGCGACTTTAGTTGTAGCACTGTTATCAAAATAAATCATAGTACATCCTTCTCTAATTAAATTTTCTTACTAATTGTAATCATTCACGTTTAGGTTTACAAGTTTATTTTTCAGAATAAAACAAAGCGCCGTAATATTTACGTACGCTTTGCCTATCACTTACAATTTTATAAAGTAAGTGCTTGTTTATCTGACTCAAATTGTTCCGAAATACGTTTGAATGAACCAGGTTCCACTGTATCAACTGCCTGAGAAATTGTATCCAATGAACCCACATAATTAAATTCTTTTTTAAATTGAACTAATGCTTGCTGATAAGCCTGTTCGACTTCTGGATAACGATTACGGTAACGATTAGAATACTGTAATAACTGTTCAGCCAACATTGAACTATCTTTGATCTCTTCAGTCTTATTATTTAAAACATCCAAATCAGACTGCGTATTGATCATGCTCCTTGTAATTTCAGACATATCAATTTTTACCTTATTGATCGCGGTATCGAGATTTTCTATTTCATCACTAACTTTAAAGAAATAGGATAAGTAATCTTCAGGCAAGCCAGGTAAGTTAAGTTTTTCTATTTCGCGCTTCATCCGATGGATCTCGGTATCGAAATTCTCGATAGCATCAAAAGCATCCTTTTCTTCTTTCCATAAACCAGAAATACTTTCATTGATCTGCTTTTGTTCCTCTTCAATTTCTACTAAACTCTGCTGATCTTTTTCTAATTGTGCAACAGAAGTAGAAGAATGAATATCCTTTTCATTTTCCTTATCTTGCTTCAATTGTTCAAACCGTTGTTTGATATCTGTCAAAGTTTTTTCCAAATTTGCTGCACGTTCTTCTTCATCGTTATTAAATGTATAATTCTGCCCTAGTCGATCAAGTTCAATATTAAGTTCATTTTGTTGCTGACGAGCATGTTCAACAAATTTGCCCATTTCCTGTAATTTAGCATTGATTTTTGTAGCAGCAGTATATTCAATTTCAATTTGTTCATAAATATGATCAACTTCATTAGCGATTTGTTCGTCCAATTCCTTAGCTGCTAACCAATCTAGTTCTGCTAAATTTTGTTCATTTTCCAAACACTCTTTATGGATCACTTCTAACTTAGCATTCAAATCTTCATTAAACGCTAAGTGGGAGTCTTTCATCCACTTTAAACCATCTTTTAGTTCCGATAACTGTTCGGGAAAAACGTTATTTAAGTTTTTAAATAATGGTGGGATCTCTTCCACAGCATTTTCTAAGTCTGTCATATCATTTTCTAATTTATTAAGTGGTTCTTCTGAACTAACAAAATCACCATTTTCAAAATATTCGGTATATTTGCTAAAATCATCTTCAATATCAGCAGACTTTTCTTCTAACTTATCAATACTAGGGCCAAACGAAAAATTCTTATTCAACAAAGTTGTACGTAATTCCTGATACTTTTGTTGCAATTGTTTTAAAGTATCCTCATGTTTCTTGGTACTCTCTTTTATCGCAGCCAATTTTGTTTTCAACTCATTATGATGCTGTTGTGCCCCTGTTGCTTTTTTTTGCACACTTTTAAGCTCACGCGATACCCTGAAATACTGATAATGATGTAGTGCATCAGTTAAATCATTTAAGAGTTCCGACAATTCAGGTAGTTCTCTATTTTTCAAATAATGATAGCCTTTATCCAAGGTTTCAAATTCTGTCAAACTTTCACCAGATAAATTAAGTTGACTGATCTCAGCTAACTTTTCTTCTAATGAATCATTTGCAATTTTTTCTACATTATTTTTTTCTTCACTGATTGCTTCACTATAGCTACGTTGGAAATATAGTATAGCAAGATAGACGATCACTGCAATAACAACGACCGCGATTAAAAAGACTACCATGAAACCCCATCCTTTGTATCACTTTCATATTTTATATTTCATATTTTGTAGCTCACTATATTGTACTAGTCGGTTGCTTAGACAATATAGTTGCTATCCGAATAAATTCAGTTTAAAATCTGTTTTGATTATACCATAAGAAAGTTAGTTAATATACGATTTTAACGGAGGAAATTGATTTGAATCGATCTTTATTAGTACAACAACTCGATGCCTTATTAACAGATGAGCATAATTTTATTGCAAATTTAGCAAATGCTAGTGCCTTATTATACAACGAAATACATGATATAAACTGGAGTGGTTTTTATCTTTACGATGAATCAACTAGTTCGCTTGAATTAGGGCCTTTCCAAGGGAAAGTTGCCTGTATGCACATCAAACCTGGAAGTGGTGTCTGTGGTACAGCATTTGAAACACAAACGATTCAACGGATCGCCAACGTCCATGAATTTCCTGGACATATTGCCTGCGATTCTGCCAGTAATTCAGAAATAGTTCTTCCACTAACAAAAGATTCAAAAAAAATCGGTGTACTAGACATTGATTCTCCATCACCAGAGCGTTTTAGTGAAGCTAATCAAAAAGAATTAGCTGATTTCGTAAATGTTTTATTGGAACACCTTTAAACTAAAAAACGTGATTTTTATCATTAAATCATGCTTTCAATTGACTTTTCCACAAAAAACTGATAAGCTAGCTCTCGTGTAAAATAATGCAGCAGTGAACGGTAAGAACGTCAACAGTTTATTGCCAAAACTTGGTCTAGTCAGTAACTCTTCGGCTGCAAGAGCGAAAGCCCAAAATGAACTGCACGAATACTAAATTCACACGGATTATTTTACTCCAAAAAAATTTATTGGAGGAACTTTAATATGCGTTATACAGGTCCATCATGGAAAGTTTCACGCCGTTTAGGTGTTTCACTTTCTGGTACAGGTAAAGAATTAGCTCGTCGTCCATATGCTCCAGGTCAACACGGTCAAAACAACCGTCGTAAACTTTCTGAATATGGTCTTCAATTACAAGAAAAACAGAAGCTCCGTTTGACATATGGTTTGTCAGAACGTCAATTTTACAACTTGTTCTTGAAAGCTGGTAAGATCCGTGAAGGTAAACATGGTGATAACTTCATGATCTTACTTGAACGTCGTTTGGACAACGTTGTTTACCGTTTAGGTTTGGCAACTACACGTCGTCAGGCTCGTCAACTTGTTAACCATGGTCATATCACTGTCGATGGCAAACGTCTTGACATCCCTTCATACGAAGTAAGACCTGGCCAAGTTATTTCTTTACGTGAACGTTCAATGAACTTGCAAGTTGTTAAGGATGCTTTAGAAGCAGTTGTTGGTCGTCCAGCATTTGTATCATTTGATGATAACAAAATGGAAGGCTCACTTGTACGCTTGCCAGAACGTGACGAACTCGATGCAAATATCGATGAAGCTCTAATCGTTGAATACTATAACCAACTTGGTTAATGTTAACACTATCAAAAGCTCGCTATGCGGGCTTTTTTTATACTCTTTTTTAATTTTGTATTATACAATGATGCCGCAATAATTATTCCTGTAAAATCACAAGGTAATTGCTGATATACTAGCCAAATCAAGTTTTGTCTATTACAATATAGTAAATTAACTACTGTCAATGTTAGGAGAATGTACCGTGAAGCCCTTAGCTTATCGGATGAGACCACAAAAAATCGAAGATATCGTTGGACAACAACATTTAGTGGGACCAGGCAAAATAATCGATCGCATGGTGCAAGCGCGTCTTTTATCTTCCATGATCCTTTATGGCCCCCCAGGAACAGGCAAAACTAGTATTGCCAGTGCCATCGCTGGGTCTACAAAATACGCTTTTAGGACATTGAACGCTGCCACAGATTCTAAAAAAGACTTGGAAGTAGTTGCACAGGAAGCAAAAATGAGTGGGACTGTGGTTTTAATGTTAGATGAGATCCATCGTTTAACTAAACCAAAACAAGATTTTTTACTCCCCCATTTAGAAAAAGGTAGCATTATTTTAATTGGCGCTACTACTGAAAATCCCTATATATCGATCAGTCCTGCGATCCGTAGTCGTACTCAAATTTATGAAGTTAAGCCACTCACTGCTAGTGACATTAAACAGGCGATCAACAATGCACTGGCCGATTCAACAAATGGATTAGGAAAAATGGATATTGATTTAACTTCAGCTGCTATGTCTCATTTAACTCAAGCAACACACGGAGATTTACGTAGTACTTTAAACGCGCTAGAATTAGCTGCTAAATCAACAGCTCCTGACCCAAACGATAAAAAAATACACCTTGACCTATCAGTTATTGAAGAATGTTTACAAAAAAAGGCATTGGTCCAAGATAAAAATGGCGACGCTCATTATGATGTGATCTCGGCTTTTCAAAAATCGATCCGCGGTTCAGACACAGATGCCGCACTCCACTACCTGGCTCGTCTCTTAGAAGCCGGTGACCTCATATCTGTTAACCGACGTTTACTGACGATCGCATACGAAGATATTGGCTTAGCTAACCCTGCGGCAGCCGCAAGAACGGTTTCAGCGATCACGGCTGCTGAAAAAATCGGATTACCTGAAGCACGCATTCCATTAGCAAATGCGGTGATCGAATTATGCGTTTCACCCAAATCCAACTCCGCCATCAGTGCGATCGATGCTGCAATCGAAGATGTCAGACAAGGCAACTATGGGGATGTCCCAGATACACTTAAGGATGCTCATTATCAGGGAGCAAAAGAGCTTGGTCATGGGACTGATTATAAATTCCCCCATGATTTTCCACACGACTGGGTCAGACAAAACTACTTACCAAGTAAATTAAAGAACAAACAGTACTATCACCCTAAGGAAAATGGGCGGATCGAAACAGCCTTCAAACAACAATATGAGCTATTACGTAAGGCACAAAAATAGCTAAAACGTTATATGTGATCAAAACGTTGATATTGGTTAAAAAATTTTTGGAATGAAATTGCGCAAGAATACGCTTTATGTTAATATAATTACAGGTTCTGTGGTATACGCGTTGCTTTATAACGTAAGGTTGACCGAACAATTATCAATACAATTGTTGTTCAAATGCTTGCGGTCTGGCATACTCATTTCACTTGAGTCCCACAAACAAGCAAAGAACAACATTCCTGCTTTATCGCGGGTTCAACTACCAAAGCGATTAACGGTACCGACGGAATACGCAAATTTTTTTGCAACGGTCTGGTTATCCCGGACCGTTTTTTTTGGACTTTTTAACTACTCCATTCATTTCTAGTAATTAAACATAAAGAACAAAACAACACTCAGTTAAAGGAGTTTATCATGGATCTTGCAATTTCTATCTTGCTAATTGTTTTAGCAGTGATCGTTTCAGTACTTGGTACATACCTATTCTTACACCGAAACCGCTCTTTTTTAATTTTTCATCCAGAACAGCACCGTGGATTGCGCTTATTTTGTACATTTTTTGGGATATTCATGCTATTCTGTGCTGTTTTAACTGTAAGCGTGATTTTCTTTGATCCAACTTGGCTATTGGTGACTGTTATTTTTCTCGATGTACTATCTACTTTCACCGTCCCTTTTGTTTTATGGGGCTATACTTTGTGATTTTAGCGTGATTTAACCGATTTCTCTTCCATTTTCTTTATAAAATAGTTAAAATATAGTTGAAGGTCAAGAAAGGGTGAGTATCATGTTACAAACATATCAGAATATCTTAGTACCAGTCGATGGTTCTTACGAAGCCGAATTAGCATTTGAAAAAGCCGTTAGTGTCGCTAAAAGAAACGGTGAAAACAGTTCTATTCATTTAGTACATGTTGTTGATACTCGTGCATTCCAAAACATTTCCAGTTTTGACACTGCTATGGTAGAAGAGGTTACTGCTACAGCTAAAAAAACAATTGAAGGCTACATTAAAGAAGCCAAAGAAAACGGTATAAAAAACGTTGATTATTCAATTGAATACGGTGCCCCTAAGGTTGTCATTGCTAAAGACTTACCGCAAGAAAAAGATATCGATCTGATCATGATCGGTGCAACAGGTCTAAACGCAGTTGAACGGATCTTAGTTGGATCCGTAACTGAATACGTAACTAGGAATTCAAAGTGTGACGTCTTAGTCGTACGTACTGATTTAGAAAACAAACCTGCCTTAAGTAAAGAACAACGTGCTGCACAAGAAAAAGATTAGTCTCCAACAAAAAAGCTGTTTAGACTAGAGATCCCCTATCTGGGAGGATCATAGCCAAACAGCTTTTTTTGTTATTAAACTTTATTAGTATTTATCCTGGCAATTTTCCAGATGATCATTCACCAATCCTGCTGCTTGCAAATAAGAATACACGATCGTTGGACCCATAAATTGAAAACCCATCTTTTTTAAATCACGTGAAATCTTTTGCGATAATGCTGTCTGCGAAGGGACTTGTTCTGGATGACGCCAGTGATTGATGATTGGTTGGTATGAAACATAAGACCATAATAGATCATTCAAACTTTGCCCCTTTTGGTGTAATCGCACTGTAACTCTTGCATTATTAATAATAGCATTGATTTTTCGTCGATTACGAATAATAGCAGAGTTTTTCTCAAGCGAACTAACTTCAGTACTACTTAATTTAACGATTTTTTCTGGCACAAAATTACAAAAAGCCGCTTGAAAAGCTGCTCTTTTATCAAGAACTATTTGCCAGCTTAACCCCGCTTGCATTAATTCAAGACTCATCAACTCAAATAGTAGGCGTTCTTCATGTGTTTCTTTTCCCCATTCAGTTGCATGATAAACTTGCATATTGTTTTTAGCTTCAAAAGCCCAACTACATTTTGTCATCTAACTACCTCCAATTTTTTTCTATAAGTAAATACGAAAAAAATTGTCTTTTTTAACGATTTTTTATTTTATATTTCAAGAACCGGAACTCCATCTAAAACTGTGTCTAGCATTTGTTCAGCCATATCTTTAAATTTGTCTTCCCGATGTGTTTCTTGAAACAAGTAAATGTCTAAGGCTGTTAAAAATAGTAAAGTTTGCTGGCACGGTTTTTGTGGTATTTCAAACTCGACTAGTGACTGGTAACCTGCAATAAAACTTTGCCGCATTTTTTTATCTTTAACTTCTGAAAAGAAAAACTTGATAAAATCCTCATATTGACAGCCCATATGTGCCCTTTCAAAATCTATCAAGATATACTGGCCTTGATAATACATAATATTACGGATACTAAAATCGCCGTGCAAAACAACTTTCTTTAACTTGGAATATTCCCTGTCAGCGGCAGGCAAATCTTTTTCGATCGATTTAAGCACACTCACGGCTTTTTTACGGTGTGCTTCATCCTTTAACGCTGCTAACTTAAATTTGACCTGTTGTGCTAAAGTATCCTTTGTTTCTGGGACGATCGCCTTACCGGAGACATTGTTATGAAACTCAGCTAAAAGTCGACCATAGATATACACACGTTGCTCGTTTAATTCGTCTCCTTCGATTTCTTTTAATTGTCGGTCCTTTAAAACTACTACGTAATTTTCATCAAATATAACTGTACCTATAAAAATATCTGGACAATACACTTGATCGACGTGTTGCTCTGCATAAAACATTTCTTTCTTTTTAAATATCTTTACAAATAAGTCAGTTTCATAATAATAACTATAACCGGCCAAATGTTGATTTCCTGCAACATCATGGATCTTTTCTAATTCTGCATTATAATAATCATTTAAAAAATCTATCAAAACATTACCCATTTGCTGGCCTCCTATGCATACCATTATTTTAAGTTTACGTTAAATAATTAAGCGCTGCAAGAATTACCTTTTTCTTGTATAACCTTCAACCTTATTTTCCCTTTGATCGCAAATATCTGTACATTTTGTTCCATTTTTACCATTAGTTTAGAATTTCTTGTGAATTTTCATTGCACATTGAATATTTTAAGTGTAAATTATTGAAGGTACTTAAAAATTTTCAGAAAATTATTTTTTATGTTTAGTTTCTGTCACTACATATTTAGTTTCAATATTAATTGAGTAAAAAAGAGGGAGTGAAAATATAGTGGAAGAAAATACTAAAAAATACATCAGCTGGCCCGTTCTTGCTATGATGGCTTTCGTAACCGTGATTGGCTTTGAAGACATTATGTATAACTTTAAAAATCAGGGAATGGGCGTTATTACTTCATGGGTCATCATGATGTTTTTATATGTGATTCCATATGCTTTAATGGTGGGACAGTTAGGCTCTGTCTTTAATGATGAAGGTGGCGGCCTAAGTTCTTGGATCCGTGGGACTAACGGCGAGTTTCTCGGCTATTTCACAGCATGGACATATTGGGCAGCTTCGATCCCTTATGTGGTCGATTCAGCCCAATCAGTAATCGTTGGGTTTGGTTGGGCCTTCACTGGTAGTTCTGATTTTCAAAGTCACATGCCAAATTCAACCTTTACATTACTAACTTTTATTGTTTTCATTATCTTCATTTTCGTGCAACGTCACTTAGCAAACTCAATGGAAATATTATCCACAATCGGTGGGTTTGCAATGTTTGCTATGACCGTATTATTCGTTTTCATGTCAATCGTTGGCTTGATCAAATCTGGTGGACATATGGCAACACAGCCAATGAACATTAAAACTCTACTACCAAAATTCGATTTAAAATATTTAACTACCATCGGTCTTTTGATTTATGCTGTTAATGGTGCTGAGCTTGTAGCGCCCTATGTTACACAGATGAAAAAGCCTAAGGTCGAGTTCCCCAAGGCCATGATAACTTTAGCTTTAATGACGACTTTTTTGACGATCTTCGGATCATTTTCTTTAGGGATATTCTTCGATGCAAATAATTTGCCAAATGATTTAAAAATGAACGGGGATTATTATGCCTTTCAAGCTTTAGGCGAACAATACGGTGTCGGTAACTTATTCATGTATATTTACGCTTGGACATCGGTGATTTATATGTGTGCCTTGTTAGCGGTCTTGCTCGATGCTATGACCAGAATGTTGATCTCTGATACTGGTAAAAAATACATGCCAGCATTTTTACGTAAGAAAAACGCAGATGGTTTGCCTATTAATGGTTACATTCTAACTTGTACATTATCTGGATTCATCATGTTATTAGGTGTTTTCCTACCCGAAATGAATGATATTTTCAACTGGCTACTTAACTTAAATGGTATTATTTCGCCAGGTGTTACTTGCTGGATCTTCTATGCATTTATGCGGATCCGTAAAAATCCAGAAAAATATCCTTCAGAATATATCTTTATCAAAAATGATAAATTTGCATATATCGTTGGTTTGTTACTTCTACTTGTTACAGGAGCGGCCACGTTACTAGGTATCGCACCCCAAGACGTGGAAATATATAGTGGTACGTGGTGGTATGAACTTGTTATCAATATCGTAGCGATCTTCTTTTTGATCGGTTTAGGCGCATTGCTACCATTGATCAGAAAACGTGAAGAAGAATACGGGATCGCATTTGACAAAAAACAATGGTCGATCATGATCAGTGCAACTATATTCGCTGTTGTAGTGATGGTTTGGTTAGGTGGTACTTACCTAACGGCTAAGGTCGCCTTGATCGTGGCGGTTGCTGCATTTTCTATTTTATTTATATGGCTTATTGGTCATAGAAAACCGGCAACGCTCAATACAAAAAAATAATTTAACTAGCTAATACCGATCCTTCAAAGTTTATCGTCTTTGGAGGATTTTTTATAGCATTTCATTAATGATCTCCTTGGTACATTTTTTAATCAAAAATAAAGCTCCAAAGTTACCCTTCAGAGCTTTGATATACCTTATTTGATTCTATTCTGTCGTAAATTCCACTTCACCAAAAACATCATCTAAGCTATCTTTAACTAATTGATAGACATATAAGTTTTCAGTACCGTCTTCTTGGCCTGGCAAATAAAAATCATAATTGACAGCTGGCTTAAATCCAAAATCTGTAGGATCGACTTCATCAAACTGTTGCCAAATAATGAAACGATAACCAGATTCTAAAGCACGCTTTTTTAACTCACTCACCAATGGTGTCAATTCATCATCGATCTGCCGAATTGGCCCCACCATTAAACAAACAATATCATTAAGCGTGATTTCATGTAAACTTGCCGTACCTGTCAGCTGATTATTTTCTTCTTCAACTACTTCTAAAATTGGAAGATAATTCTTATCCTGACGTAACTTCGCTGCTTCTTGACCTAAATGCTTCTTTGAGTCGTCCAATGTCTCTAGCAAATTATCTACAACTGCACGATCTGCTGGTTGGATCCCTCTGATTTCCATATTTGTTTTGCCCACTTTCCTATTTACTCAGTAATTCTAACATGTTCGGTGACTTTTCTAAAGGAATATCGCTGATCAGGTAAATCTTTAAGAATTTGAAAGATTTATTATTGAATACTTATTAAATTTATTTTAAAGCCAAAGCAAAAAGCCCTAAGCCTTGATACACCAGCACTTAGAGCATATATATTTTATCACACAGACTCTTCCATTTTATTTAGAAAATATTGTTACAGTTCGTTGTTATTTGTTACACCTATAATAGGAAAAAAGCAAAAATAATACACATTAGCCATTGTTATAGTTTATAAGAACGGGGTCAGTTTCGGAGTCACAAATAAGGATAGTCCGATTAAGGGATGCTTTTTTGTGTGGAGTGATTAACTCCAGAACGGAATTAACTCCGTCAACTACAATTGAATTATAGTATAAAATAAATTTCCTTTTTTGAGGGGACTTTTTATGATAACCAATCAGAAAAACTCTCTGGAAAGTCTAAATTCATTTTCATAATAATTGCCTCAACTTTATCCATTCTAATCATCATTGGAGATGCTTTATCGCTTAAGCCTGGTATATAATCATGATGTATATATTCAAATCCAAGATCTTCATAAAATTCTGTTGCTTCATCCACTGCATCTAAAACAATTGAAGTAATAGCGATATTTGCTGTTAACGATAGTAGATAGGCACTAACAAAAATTTTAAACATCATTTGCATTCCATATTTTTGATTTTGAAAGTTTTTGTCTACTGCAAAACAATCTATCTTTAAAGCAGGATAAGTTACAACGCTAGACAAATAGCTATTCGACCCAGGTATGTCCTCAAATTTTTTGTAATCATACACGCCTTTTATTTCAACATTTGCAGCCGACAATGAATAGAAACCAATAAAATCATTTGAATCATTAAAAAATACAGAGGCATTTGATATATGCTTCTCTGTATTTTTTTTCGCTTGATTTTTAAAATAATTATTTATTCTAATATTTCCACAATCGAAACCAGAAAGGTCAGCTATTGTCGATAAGATATTATTCCCATGAATCTTTAATTTTCCATCGAACATCTTAACTTTTTCGCAATCCTTTCAATTTCTTTTGCTTTTTCGTCTTGTCTAAGCTCATTTTTGTTTGGAGTAAATTTGTGGGTTAATTCTGCAAATTCTTGCTTATTATCTGTTTTGAATGAAAACTGATTATTAGCATTAACAATCATAGTAATCTCCTCCTACTTACCACTATCTGATATTCTTATACTCAAGTAATAATATATCCTATTCGTGTCACGAAAACAAGTATACCACTCAACTTATTTCTTAAAATTGTAAAAGAATATAACATACCAAATATTAAAAAATTATATATTATACTAAAATATTTGTTCAAAAAAGGAACATTTCAGCTTTTTTGTGTACTACAAATATATTTTTACTTATGTAAATTCTACCTATACCAATTTTGAGTTTAAAGTATTAAAAAATAAGCCCACTCCATTACGGAGTGAGATTTAAGTTGACACTCTCATTCTACTTCTTCTTTTCTTCTTTCACCTATCAGTTGCTGCAGTTCATCTAAATCTTCCGTAGTGGCCAATTTCTTGATAAATGATCGAGCGGCAGAGCGTTTATTAATATAAGCTTTACGATCTTTATTTTTTTGATCCCACTTCTTATTTGCTTTTTTTTGTGCTTCGCTTAAAGCCATAATATCTCTCCTAGTTGAGTATTTTGAATATATCTAAACCAAAATTCAAAAGTTCAATCACGATCAATATACTTAATAAAACTACTAACAATCTTCTTTTTTATTCATAATTTATTAAAAGGCATGTTATAATTTGTATGCAAAGAAATGAGAGTTTCCTCCCAAATCTTTACTTGAGCAAGCTTG
>DXAP01000127.1 GCA_019116985.1 Candidatus Ligilactobacillus excrementavium
TAGAAAAAGAAATTGATCAAATCGAGCAAAAAATGACGGATGTTAAAGCACAGATGTCGCAAATCAGTGGTGATGACTATTTGCAACTAGGTGATCTGCAACAACAATTGAATGATTTAGAAAATGAATCCGAACAAAAAATGGCTCGTTGGGAAGAATTAGGACAATATGTTGAATAGTATTTTGTTTTTAGCTAGAAATATTATCTAGTTAAATATAGTAAAAATGGGAGGATCAAAATGACTAGGATGGAAGAACCATATTTACAATTGATCAGAGATATCTTAGACCATGGCCACTATAAAGGAGATCGGACAGGTACAGGAACTAAGAGCCTATTTGGTTATCAGATGCGCTTTGACCTCAGCCAAGGTTTTCCGTTATTAACAACTAAAAAAGTTCCTTTTGGTTTAATAAAAAGTGAACTGTTGTGGTTTTTACGTGGTGATACAAATATTCAGTTTCTATTGAAGCATAAAAATCATATTTGGGACGAATGGGCTTTTGAGAACTGGATCAACAGTCCTGAATACACGGGGCCTGACATGAATAATTTTGGACTGCGTGCACAGCAAGATGCTCAATTTAAAAAAGAATATCAACAGCAAAAAAAGCTTTTTTGTCAACGGATCATCGCTGACGATAGTTTTGCTGCTAAGTATGGTGATTTAGGCAATGTCTATGGTGCACAGTGGCGTCGCTGGCAAACTCGTTCAAATGAAACGATCGACCAGATCCATGATGTGATCGAAACGATCAAAAATGATCCGGATTCAAGAAGGATGATCGTGACTGCCTGGAATCCTGAAGATGTTCCTTCTGCTGCTTTACCTCCGTGCCATACACTTTTTCAATTTTACGTGGTAGATGGAAGATTAAGTTGTCAGTTGTATCAAAGAAGTGGAGATGTTTTCTTAGGAGTGCCGTTTAACATTGCCAGCTATGCACTTTTAACTAACTTAATCGCACGCGAAACTGGCTTAGAGGTGGGCGAATTTGTGCATACCTTAGGTGATGCTCATATTTATACTAATCATTTTGATCAAGTCCAAGAACAATTACAACGTACTCCTAAAGATGCACCACAACTCTGGTTGAATCCTGAAAAAAAACATATTGGAGAATTAGACTTAACGGACATTAAAGTCATTGGTTATGAATCTTGGCCAGCAATCAAAGCACCTGTAGCGGTTTAAATTTAATGTGACTCATTGCTAAACACTATTTCGCTAGTAGATCATTATGGCGAAAAGTGTTTTTTGTTTGAGGAATAGATCGATATACATAGACGATTTTTAATAAAAATAAGTTAGGTATAAATTGTAAAAATTTTGACTGATAATTATAAAATATTAAAATGGCGTGCTATGATTAGAGTACGAAATTTTGTTTGGATAAGGGTGGGATAGATGAAAAAAATTACTGAGATCGGCAAATTCATATTGTCTTTGTTGGTTCTTAGTGGCATTTTTTTAGGAATTTTTTACTTGTTGGCACGACCACAAAACCAACCTTTCAGATCAGAACCAACATCACACCAAGTTAACAAGCATAAAAATAAGCAAGACCCAAAGCTTGATCAACTTAACTTAGTTGGATTGGGAGATTCTTTAACACATGGTGTTGGTGATACGACTGAACGTGGTGGCTATGTTTATTTAATTAAACAAAAGTTACAAAAAAATGATGCTAAAAAAGTAAACACAGCTAATTTTGGTAAAACTGGGGACACTACAACTGAAATCAAACAGCGCTTAGATTCCCAACCAGAGATTAAAAAGCAATTAAAAAAAGCTAATATTATCACAATCACAGCTGGTGGCAACGATCTAATGCACGTTTTGCAGAATAACTTTCAAACTTTGTCATCTAATAATTTCAACAAAAGCATGCAATTGGCTAAGGATCAATACAAAGTAAATATGACTGCCTTATTAAAGGATGTGCGTGCAGTTAATTCACGTGCACCTATCTTTTTGTTTTCGGTTTACGACCCATTTTACGTATATTTCCCAAATATGACAGCTCTACAAGAATATACCGATCAATGGAATAAAGTTGCTCATAACCAAGTACAACAGTTAAATTCAACTTACTTTGTTGACGTTGATCATCAAATTTCTGAGGGCCAATATTATGGCAAGTCTAAAAAAGAATTAAAAAAGGAAGCTAATCTAGATTTAAGTAATACTGATAATAAAAAACTTGAAAAACTACTGTCTGATAATAAAGAAAAAAATAACTTTTTATCTTCAGATGATCATTTTCATCCAAATGATCGCGGTTATCAATTAATGACCCAAAAATTGTATGAAATTATGGTAAAACATAAAGATACATGGTTCAAGGAGGTCCAAAATGAAGAATAAAAACAGAAAAAGGCAAGCTCACACAACTAAACAGCCTAAAGACCCGTGGAAAATTGCTTTTACTTTTTTATTAGCGTTGGTCATTGCGTTTGTAGCTTTTATAATTCTTGAAGTGTATACACCTGACAAGGGCGTTGAACAAGAAATCAAGACTAAAACACCTGCTGATAAAACGACTTCGATCGATGTTCAAATGAATAAAGAACAATTAAGTAGCGCTCTTAATTACTATTTAAACCATCAGCAAAAAAACAGCAATAATATCCAATACAAATTTATTCTAAATAAATCAGCGATTTTAATTGGAACAACTAAAGTGCTGGGTGAAAAAGTTTCCTTTACTTTATATGCTAAACCAACATTAAGTAAAGATGGAAATATCAAGTTAAAAATTAAATCTGTTGCGATCGGTTCTTTGAATGCACCAACTAAATTTGTGTTAAATTACGTTAAAAATAACGTTAAAACCGGGCAAGCTGTTCAGATCTCGCCCAAAAAATCTGAGATTATTTTAAATTTAAATCACGTGAAGACAAAACAGGGAATCCAAGCTAAGGGCCAAGAATTAGACTTAAAAAATGACAGCATTCGTTTCAAAATATTGATACCATTGACTGAGGAGGAAAAATAATGAAAAATGAAATGAGCTTTTATCAGTTTTTAATGACTCTTCGCGATCCCGATGATTATAATGAAGTGGTTCAATTTGCCAATAACGCCTTTTATGATCAATCTTTCCCTAAACAGTTGAGTGATTATGAAGGATTGTCACAATATTTGGAAATGAATGGAAATTACCTACCTTCCATGACAATTTTCGATGATGCGTGGCAGAAGTATCTTGAAAAAATTCAATAAATAAGTGAAAGAGGGAATGATTTTTGAAGGAAGAAAAAAAACAAACTAAAAGTTCTTCTGGTAAAAAAAGATCCTTTAGCTTAACAACGTTGATAATCACTGCTATCGTTGCAATTTTGCTTGGCGGAAGCAGTGTTTTCGTAGTAATGAATTCGCGTTTGCAAGCAGCGGAACAGACGAGTGAATCAATGGGGAAAATCAGTACTGTTTATAAAGCTTTGGATAAATATTATTACAAAAATATCAGCAAGAAAAAACTTGAAAATGGTGCCCTAAACGGGATGGTCGATGTTTTGAATGACCAATTTTCAGAATATATGACTAAATCTGAAACTCAGTCATTGAATGAAACTATTTCGTCTAGTTTTACAGGAATTGGTGCTGAAGTTCGTAAAACTGGAGAACAAATTCAAATTGTCTCTCCAATTTCTGGAACTCCAGCTCAAAAAGGCGGCTTAAAAGCCAAAGATATTATTTTAAAAATTGATGGAAAATCACTGAATGGATACTCGCTCAATAAGGCAGTTTCTTTGATCAGGGGTAAAAAAGGATCTTCCGTTAAATTATTGATCAAACGAGGTTCCACAACTTTTGAAAAAACGTTTAAGCGTGATACTATTCCCGTTAAAACTGTGAACGGTAAATTAGATGACGATAATAAAAAAGTCGGATATATTCAAGTTACCACTTTCTCAGAAAAAACTGCGCAAGAGATGAAGAAAACGATTAAACAATTGCGGAAAAAAGGTGCGAAATCGTTTGTGATCGACATGCGCAATAACCCTGGCGGTTTGATGGACCAAGCATTAAAATTATCCTCGATGTTCTTGAAAGATGGGAAAACTATTATGCAAGTACAACAACGAGATGGTAAAAAGGAAGTTTATAAAGCTGGCAAAAAGTACGACGATGGCTTTAAAGTTCATGAAAAAACAGTTGTTATGATCAACGGCGGTTCTGCAAGTGCTGCAGAAATTTTTGCTGCTGCCCTTAAACAATCAGCTAATGATCAATTAGTAGGAACTAAATCATTTGGGAAAGGAACTGTTCAAAATGCAATGCCATTCAATGACAAAACAGAACTTAAGTTAACTGTTGCTAAATGGTTGACACCTGATGGTAGTTGGATCCATGAAAAGGGAATTAAACCCTCGATCAAAGCAGATTATCCGGCGGTTGCTTATCAAGCAGCCATTGATAATAAGAAAAGTTATCAAGAAGATGACGTTTCCAAGAATGTTAAGAGTTTACAAATATTCTTAAAAGCTTTAGGTTACCAACCAGGTCGAACTGATGGATATTATGATTCAGGAACTAAAAATGCAGTTAAAAAATTCCAACAAACTAAGCACTTAAATGCAAATGGTATCGCTGATAAAAAGACGATCGATAGTATTCAAGGATCAGTTGCTCAATTTATTATTGATTCTGATAAGGCTTATGACACCGCAATTAAAGTTGCTAATTAGAATTTATCTAGCAAGTAATTAATGTAATGTTAGTTACTTGCTTTTCGTTTGTTGATTTGGTTAAAAAGAATGTCTTGTGTATAATAAAAATATGAAATTCTAGTCTGGTTATTGATAATGATCAGATAACAAGGAGGAATAATATGGCAGTCATTCAATGGTATCCAGGCCATATGGCAAAAGCCTTACGTCAGGCTAAAGAAAATTTAAAGACGGTCGACATCGTTTTAGAACTGGTCGATGCTCGTTTGCCTGAATCATCACGTAATCCTGAACTTGTAAATATTCTTGAAAATAAACCTGCAATCATTGTTTTAACTAAAATGGATTTAGCTGATCCTAAAGAAACACAGCAATGGATAAATTATTATGAGACAACGGGACAACCCGCAGTTTCAGTTGATAGTACTAATGGTTCATTGAAAGTGATCGAAAAAAAAATCAATAATGTCTTAGCCGATAAGCTTGAAAAACGTCAAGAAAAAGGGATTAAATCTAAAAAAATTAGTGTAATGTGTATTGGCATCCCTAATGTTGGTAAATCAACTTTGCTCAACCATATGGTCAAAAAAAACGTAGCTTCGGTGGGAGATAAGCCAGGTGTTACCAAGAAACAGCAATGGTTAAAAGCTGGGAAGAATTTACAATTATTAGACACACCAGGGATCTTATGGCCAAAATTCGAGGATCCGTTAGTAGGGCAAAAATTAGCATTAACGGGAGCAATTAAAGACCAATTATTCCATGATGATGATATTGCTTTATATGCGCTTGAATTTTTCAAAAAAAAGGCACCGCAAAAGCTCCAAGAACGTTATCGGTTGACCAACGAAGAAATGACGGCTTCAGACGTGGATACACTTTTAGCTATCACTAAAAACACAGGTTTTCGTGATGATTATGATCGGGGTGCACAACGTTTGATCCAAGATATCCGTAAGCAAAAGTTAGGTCGGTATACCTTAGACCCAGTTTTACAAGTTGCTGGAAAAACTACTAAAAAAGAGACGCGAAATGAGTAGTGAAAAAGCAAAGAAAATGAATATAACAGATGTCCGGTCACTGTTAAAAAGCATTGAAAGTCAACCTGAAATCACTAAAGCTAAACTGATAAATGAACTTTATAAAGACGAGCGCCAAGGTGTCAAGCAGTTATTGAAAAGCTTTGAAAAACGTCAAGAAAAAATTGAGCTGAAAAGAAAAGAGTTTGAAAAAAGACTTACGTTGGAAAAAGAAGCATGGGCAAATGGTGTGCAATTTGTTGCCGGGGTCGATGAAGTTGGGCGTGGACCACTAGCAGGGCCAGTTGTAGCTGCAGCTGTGATCTTACCTCATGATTTTGATTTATATGATGTCAATGATTCCAAACAACTTAGTGCCAAAAAAAGACTTGAATTAGCACCCATGATCAAGGAACAAGCGATCGCTATCGGGATCGGACAAGCTGATAATAAAAAAATTGATGAGATCAATATTTATGAAGCAGCTCGTTTTGCAATGGAACAAGCAGTTGAACAACTGATCCCACTGCCTGAAGAACTTTTGATCGATGCTATGCAGTTAAAAACAATGATCAAGCAACGTAAATTGATAAAAGGTGATGCGCGTTCAGCTTCTATCGGAGCAGCTAGCATTATTGCGAAGGTCACCCGTGATAAAATAATGGAAAAGTACGCTCAAGATTACCCTGGCTATGGTTTTGAGAAAAACGCTGGTTATGGGACAAAACAGCATCTAGCAGGGATCGAAAAAAATGGTATTACTCCGATCCACCGTCAAAGCTTTGAACCAATCAAATCTAAATTAAATAATTAAAAACGCCGCCTTTTGCGTATGTATCATATAAAAAGCAAAGGCGGCGTTTTTATGGATGATCGATCATTTTTATTAAGGATTCATTTATGTGCAGGAATTGGTATTAAAGGTGAAACCAAAATTTATAATTTTATGCAACAAAATAAAAGACAACCTCAAGTAACTGAATTAGATAAAATATTAACAGGAACTAAAAGTGATCTGCAACATTTTTTAGCTGATTTTCATTCAACTTCTACTACACAAAAAATGTTGGTCAACCAGCGACATAATGGAATTATAACGATCCTTGACCCTGAATATCCGACTCAATTAAAAGAGACCTTTGAACCACCGATAATTTTATTTTATCAAGGAAATCTTTCATTAATGAAGGAGACTAGTTTAGCTGTTGTTGGTGCCAGAAAAATGACTAGTTATGGAGCTGACGTTTTGCCTTCGGTGTTAAAAGATGTCTGCACCCCACAAATCCCGATCGTAAGTGGTGCTGCTACAGGGGTCGATAGTCTTGCTCATCGTCTAGCTTTGAAAGCTCATGCGCCAACCATCGCTGTGATCGGGACAGGTCTTGACCAAACTTACCCAAAAGACAATTATGAATTGCAAGCTTCGATCGCTAAAAAAGGCCTAGTATTATCCGAATATGAGATCGGGCAAAAACCATTACCTTATCATTTCCCGCTACGTAATCGGATCATTGCTGGTTTATGTTATAGTTTGTTAGTAGTAGAAGCTAAACACCATAGTGGCAGCCTGATTACAGCTAACCTGGCCTTACAAGAAAATCGCAATGTTTTAGCGATCCCTGGTCGCATTGACAGCAGTCTGTCAGTTGGCTGTAATGAATTGATCCAAGCCGGTGCAAAACCCGTCTTAAATAGTAGAGATATTCTTGAAGATTTTCCAAACAGCTTGACAAACCAATCTTCAAAGGCATAACATTGTTATCGATTTTGGTTAAGCGATTTAACCAACTAACAATTATCATAAAAATACAATCTAAATAAAGGAGTGGGACGTTTTGCCGACATCCACACAACCAAAAAAAACACCCAAAACAAAAGCAAAAAAGAAAAGAACAACAAGAAAAATAAAAAAGAATTTAGTGATCGTGGAATCACCTTCAAAAGCAAAAACTATCGAAAAATATTTAGGCTCACGTTACAAAGTGATGGCCAGTCTTGGACATATTCGTGATCTACCTAAAAGTAAAATGGGTATCGACGTAGATAATAACTATGAGCCACATTACATTTCGATCAGGGGTAAAGGTGACGTCATTAAAGAGCTGCGTAAGGAAGCAAAGAAAGCAAAGCAGGTTTACCTTGCAGCCGACCCGGACCGTGAGGGGGAAGCGATTGCTTGGCATTTGTCATATCTTTTAGGCTTAGACCCCAAAGATAAGAATCGCGTAGTTTTCAATGAAATTACTAAAGATACCGTCAAAAATGCTTTTAAAAATCCACGTGCCATTGATATGAATTTAGTTGATGCCCAACAAGCACGACGAATTTTAGATCGTTTAGTTGGATATTCGATCTCTCCATTATTGTGGTCAAAAGTTAAAAAGGGATTGTCTGCAGGCCGAGTACAGTCGATCGCTTTGAACTTGATCATTCAAAGAGAAAAAGAAATTAAAGAATTTATTCCCGAAGAATACTGGAACATAGATTCGCAGTTTAAAAAG
>DXAP01000128.1 GCA_019116985.1 Candidatus Ligilactobacillus excrementavium
AACGATCAATATCATTTCTAGCTTTTAGATAAAAAAATAGGCTCTAGCTTGTAGTTAACTACAAGTTAGAGCCTATTACATTATTAACTTACAGGATTTTCTAAGGTCGAATCTCCGGGCTTCCAATTGCGATAGCCTTGATAATCAGCACAGTGTAGCAACTTCTGCGCATTTTGAACCCGCTCATCTGAAGGAGGTTCAATTCCATCTAAACGGTATTTGACACCCATTTCAGCATACTTATGCACACCCATCGTGTGATAAGGTAAAACCTCAAACTTTTCCACATTATGCAATGTTTTAACAAAATCGCTAGTTTCAGTCAGAAATTCGTCGTTATCGGTGATCGTAGGAATCAAAACTTGTCTGACCCACATTGGTTGACCAATGTCAGAAAGATAATGAGCCAAATCCAGAATGTTGTCATTTGGATAACCCGTCAATTTCTTATGTTCTTCAGAATTGATGTGTTTGATATCCAATAGAACAATGTCTGTAACATCTAACAGTTTATTAAATTTGCTAAACCACGGTTCACGTCGGGTAAACGGCTGACCACAAGTGTCCAAGCAAGTACTGATCCCTAACTTTTTACACTTAGTAAATAATTCAGTCGCAAATTCAATTTGCAATAAGATCTCACCACCAGATAAGGTGATCCCGCCTTTGTCGCCCCAAAAATCTTTATAGGCAAGTGCCTTATTTAAAATCTCATCGGAAGTCATAGGTGTTCCCACGTTTTTCTTCCAAGTATCTGGGTTATGACAAAATTTACAACGCATGTTACAGCCTTGCATAAAAGCTACAAACCGTATTCCGGGGCCGTCAACAGCACCGAACGTTTCGATCGAATGAACGTAACCTTCAACTTGACCATCACGCATTGGTAATGGACGTAAGCGTGGATTTCTTTTTCTGGTTTTCCTTGTTCTTGTTCTCGTTTCTGTACTCATAATCTCTCTCTTAACCCCCTGCTTCTAGATAACTGTACAAACAATTACATTGAAGTATGGAATGTTCTTGAAATAACATCATCCTGTTGTTCCTTAGTCAAGTCTGCAAAGTATACGCAGTAACCAGAAACACGAATAGTCAATGTTGGGTATTGTTCTGGATGCTTCTGTGCATCGATCAAAGTTTCACGTTTAAAGACATTGACGTTGATATGATGTCCACTATTCTTCATGTAACCATCGATCATATTAACTAAGGTATCTTCTTGTTCATCTTCAACCTTACCAAGTGTTGTTGGTGTCACAGCAAATGTGTTAGAAATACCGTCTGTTGCATACTTGTAAGGAATCTTAGCAACTGAAAGTAGTGATGCTAAAGCACCTGAAATATCTGCACCGTATGCTGGGTTAGCACCTGGGGCAAATGGTTCACCTTGTTCACGACCATTAGGAGTAGCACCCGTATTCTTACCATAAACAACGTTTGAAGTAATTGTTAAAGCAGACGTTGATAATTTAGCACCCTTGTACAAATGATGGGTGTTCATCTTTTCGTACATCTTCTTAACTAACCAAGTGACGATCTCATCAGCACGATCATCATTGTTACCATAACGTGGATATTCGTTATCAGCCTTAAAGTCAACTGTTAAGCCGTCTTCGTTACGGATAGCTTTAACATGACCATACTTGATAGCTGAAATTGAGTCAGCTGCGACCGACAAGCCTGAAAGACCTGTAGCGAAAGTATAATCTAAATCAGTATTCTTCAAAGCCAACTGTGCTGATTCATAGTAATACTTGTCATGCATATAATGGATAATATTCAAAGCATTAACATACACGTCTGCCAACCAATCCATCATCTTATCTAATTTATCCATGAATTCATCGTAATCAATGTATTCAGAACTCATCTTCTTTAGTTCAGGACCAACCTGTTGGCCAGTAATTTCGTCGCGACCCTCGTTCAAAGCATATAGAACTGTCTTGGCTAAGTTAGCACGAGCACCGAAGAATTGTACGCCTGAATCAATTGGTTGTGCAGAAACACAGCAAGCAATACCATAATAATCTGTACCCCATTGTCTCTTCATTAAATCATCATTTTCATACTGGATCGTTGAACTTTCAATAGAAACACTGGAAGCATAACGTTTGAATGACATTGGCAAGTTGTCTGACCATAATAATGTAATGTTTGGTTCAGGAGCAGCTCCCATGTTATGCAAAGTATTCAAGAAACGATAAGCTGTCTTAGTTACATGATGACGGCCATCCAAGCCAGTACCTGCCAATGAAAGTGTGGCCCAAATTGGATCACCCGTGAATAATGAGTTGTATTCAGGTGTCCGCATAAAGAAGACCATCCGTAATTTCATTGTAAATTGGTCGATCAATTCTTGGGCATCTTTTTCAGTAATAACACCACGTTCTAAGTCACGGTTGATATAAATATCGATGAAAGTATCGATCCGACCGATCGACATTGCGGCACCATTTTGCGTCTTGATAGCTGCTAAATAACCAAAGTATAGCCATTGAATAGCTTCTTGAGCATTAGTAGCTGGTTTGGAAATATCAAAGCCATATGAGGCAGCCATTGTCTTCATATCTTTCAAAGCACGGATCTGATCAGAAATATGTTCACGTTTTTCAATGATGTCACTGGTCATTTCTCCGTCACCAGTATTATTCAAATCATGAACCTTGCCTTCGATCAAACGATCAATACCATACAAAGCAACACGTGGGAAATCTGAAACGATCCGGCCACGACCATAAGCATCTGGCAAACCAGTTAAGATCTTGTTATGACGTGCATGACGAATATCTGCGTCATAAGCATCAAAAACACCTTGGTTATGTGATTTTGCAATCTTAGTATAGAAATATTCAACTTCTGGATCGAGTTTGTATCCATTTGTTTCCAAAGCATCTTGGGCCATCCGGATACCACCTTGTGGCAACAAAGAACGCTTCAAAGGTTTATCTGTTTGTAAACCAACAATTTTTTCTAAATCCTTGTCAAGATAACCAGGAGCATGCGACGTGATCGTAGAAACAACCTTTGTATCAGCATCCAAAACCCCTACTTTACGTTGTTTCATCTTCAAATCTGTTAATTCGTCATTTAACTTAGTTGTAGCTTTTGTTGGACCTTGTAAAAATGACTCATCGCCATCATATTGTACAAAGTTCTTCTCAATAAAGTCACGGATATCAAGTTCCGTTTGCCATTGGCCTTTTTTGAAACCATCCCAAGCAGAAGATGTAGTTTCTTCAACCTTATTCATCATAATAAATAACCTCCCCAAATTTGAAAGCGCAATGTCAAACGCTTTCTTCTCTATTATATTACAACACTTTGTGATTGTTTTCAACATTAAAGTAGCTTGCTTTTTAGGTCACGTTTCACAAAGAATTCAAGCTTTTAAAAACCGGTTTTCATTTCTATGTTACCGTATACATTGTTGTTTATTTAGTAAACTTACAAAAAATAAAGTCATGCTATTTAGCAAAAAAATTAGCAATTTAGTTCACATAATTTTGCAAAATATAAAATAAATTAATCTTTTTGAACTTTATTCACTAATTAAAAATAAAAGGAGCTGGGACAAAACTAGCTGTGCGGTTATAAAAGGGCCATCGATCTATCCCATTAAATGGGTTAAATCGATGGCTCTTAAACGTGTTCCAAAAGATTGAAGCCTTACTGTAACAACGATTGCGTTATCCTGGTTCTTCGCTTCGCTACGACCCAAAATAACGCAATCATCGTTACAAATCGGCTTCAAAGCATCTTTTATCTCACTCTCTTTAAATATAGAGCTAATTATTGCTTGAATTCTGTGCATAATGCAGCAAGAATAAAATCGCCTCTTGGTACGAACATGAACGCCTATTCATTACTGTTTCAACCAATTCTTCAGTTGAGGCTTTAGCTGTTAGTGCCATCCAACATTCCTCCAATACCGAATACCACGTTATCCAAACGTCCGTTCCGATTACCTATTACTTACCTATTCTAACGCCCTTATTATTGAATTAAAAGAACGAATACAGTTAAAATATTTTACTTGACACATTTTTTCTTCATACAGCACGTAATTTGACCGAGAAAAAAATTTTTATGCTGCTGATTTTCTTTAATTTTTATGTATAAAAGAAATATCTAAAGCAAGAAAATAAATTGTTTTCTTAATTTAACAGCATTTATAAAAGGTTTTTCTCTGCATATTTCAAAAAAATATCATTTTTATCTCAAATTAAAAAAGAAGATGTATCAGTTATATAAAAGTAATATTTTTTTAAATTCTGATTATAAAGTTTATTTTCAAAATTATTGATAAGATTTATCTTAAATAAAATATAGGATAATGTTATAATTGTTTGTCGAAAATAAAAAACCATCCACAAAAAATGTTCTTATTTGAGGATGATTTCATTACTTTCATTTTTCTTTTAACAACTACTGTAACTAACTTCTATTTAATGTTTCTAAATACCCCAAACGTTGTCTAAAACGTTTGTCTGGTCACGATCCGGACCAACAGAGAAAGTCGAAATTTTAACGCCAACTAAATCTTCGACTCGATGAATGTACGCACGAGCATTTTCCGGCAGGTCTTCTAAAGTCTTACAGCCAGTAATATCTTCCTTCCAACCTGGGAGTGTTTCATAAATTGGCTTACATGCCTTTAGGTCTTGCAAGTTAGCTGGATAATGATAAATCTTTTCACCGTTTAAATCATAAGCTGTACAGATTTTTAACTCATCGAGCCCCGTCAAAATATCTAAACAATTTAAAGAAAGATTTGTCAATCCAGATACACGTTTGGCATGACGCATTACAACACTGTCGAACCAGCCGATCCGACGTGGACGTTTAGTGACCGTTCCATATTCATGACCAACCTCTCTAATATGAGCGCCGACTTCATCGAATAATTCAGTTGGAAATGGTCCACCACCGACACGTGACGTATATGCTTTGCATACCCCAACTACCTTATTGATTTTAGCAGGACCAACACCACTACCGATCGTAACCCCACCAGCAACAGGATTAGATGAAGTTACAAATGGATATGTTCCTTGGTCAATATCAAGCATAACACCTTGTGCACCTTCAAAAAGTACACGTTTTCCGGCATCTAATGCATCATTTAAAACAACCGATGTATCTGTCACATACTCTTTTATTCGTTGGCCATATGCATAATATTCTTCGAAAATCGTATCAAAATCAAGCTGATCTCCTTCATAATCATACATATTCTTAAATAAACGATTTTTTTCTTCTAAGTTAACTTTTAATTGGGATGCAAAGATATCCTTGTCCAATAGGTCAGCGATTCGGATCCCGACCCGAGCAGCTTTATCCATGTATGCTGGCCCAATACCATGAGCAGTAGTACCGATTTTACTATCTTTCTTAGCTTTTTCTTGTAATTTATCCAAGACAATATGATAAGGCAAAATAACATGGGCTCGATCTGAAACACGCAAGTTGTCTGTAGAAACTCCTCTTTCTTTCAAATAGTCAATTTCTTGAGTTAAGGACTTAGGATTTACCACGACACCATTACCGATCACACTAATTTTATCTTGATAAAAAATACCAGACGGGATCAAACGTAGTTTATAAGTATCTCCATCGAATACGATCGTATGTCCAGCATTATCGCCACCTTGATAACGTGCGATAACTTCCGCATCATGACTCAGAAAGTCGGTAATTTTACCCTTTCCTTCATCGCCCCATTGACTCCCAACTACTACTACTGATGACATTACATTCACCTCATTAATATAATTGTTGATCACAAATTTCAGTTTGTGCTCGTAAACACACCTTGATAATTGTATCAAACTACCACCTATCAATCAAGTTAAAGCCGAATATTATTATATATTGATGTTTAAAAAATGGAAATTAACGAACTTTATACTTAAAAATAAGTAAAAAAACAACAAGTTGCTGTGTCGTTATTTTTTGTATCACCAGGGATCATACGGCTTGAAAGGTAACCAACTACGTTGCCGAGAAAGTTTTTCCATTTCTTTTAAGGTGTTAAATGTGGTGTCGCCGATAGAAATAGTTCCCTTAACTTTCAAGGAATACATCGCTAATACCACTTCTTCCATGATCTTTTGCGGTGGGATCTGCCGCTTATTTAATTTTTCTTCGGCCCGATCGATGATTTCCTGAACTTCCGCCCCACTAGCAGCATTTTCTATTTTAAAAATCGTCATCAATTGATTGGCTTGAGCCGCAATTGCTTTATTGGACTTCAATTTTTCATCTCATTCCGTAAATATTTAGTGTTATTATCCCATTTAATGATTATAATAACCAACTACTGCTCAAAAAAATAGTGTCAACTTTATCAAAACTAAATCTATCCCTTGCTCAACATTTACTTGTAAGTTAGACAAGATCATCATCCCATCAATTCAATAAGACAGATCATTATCAAAATCACCGTTTTTAAGGGTGATCCAGTAACTTCCAAAAAAGACATCAAAAAGCGTTATGACACAGCTTGTTCACATGTCATAGCGTTTTTTATTCAACTATATATGTTGTAATGTTCCATTCTTAATTTGGTCAGTGACCACCTTTTTCAAAGCTCGTTTATTGATCTTACCTGTTCCATTCAAGGGAAATTCCTTAGTAAAATAATAAAACTTAGGGATTTTATACTTCGTCAAAAAGCGCAGCGCGTAGTCACTAAGATCTTTGACTAATTCAGTCGTCTCTCTAGGACATTTGTCCTTTAAGATCACCGCTGCAGCAACCGATTCCCCCCAGCGGTCATTAGGGAATGGGACGACACACACATTTCTTACAGCTGGATGAGCATGCAAAACATTTTCGACTTCAGACGTAAAGACATTCTCTCCTCCAGTAATTATCATATCTTTTTTACGGTCAACGATAAAATAGTCCCCATCTTCATCTTCATAGGCTAAATCGCCTGTTCTAACATATTCCCCTGCGAATGATTCGAGTGAAGCCTTAGTATTATTCCAATAACCAATAAAACCATGTTCACCTGCGATTTGTAACTCACCTACTTCTCCTTGTTTGACTTCAACGCCGTCATCACCAATTAGTCGTACTTTTGCGAACATAAATGGTTTACCGACAGACGTAGGTTTATTTGTAACAGTTGTTTTATTCTTATTAAAATTATTAGGTCCAATTTCGGTTATACCATAAGAATTTTGAATGTATAAACCTTTCTCTTCGAAAGCCTGTTCAACTTTCTGGGACGGTGGTGCCCCACCAGAAATAAGTTGTTTGACTGACGATAAAGCCTCATAGTCGATCATACCTCTTTGCCAGAGATCATAATACATAGTAGGAACCATGAAGATCCTCGTTGGACGATATTTCGACATATTTTCTGTAGTTAACTGAGCTTCATAAGTCGGTTGTAAAATAACTGTTCCACCAACCAACAACAATGGGACCGTAAAACAAAATAATCCCGCTGAATGAAACATCGGTCCAATCGTGATCGTTGAATCTTGCGCAGTCAACTTCCAATTTGAAATAGTAAAGAATGCGTTATGAATTATCCCACTATGACTTAGTAAAGTTCCCTTAGGAGCACCCGTCGTGCCGCTTGTGTAGATCATGACAGCTGGTTCATCTTTTTTCACATAGTTAACTTTTAAGTGTGCAAATTCTTTCTGCGAAAAAATATCTTCATAAGCTACCTGATGCACATCTCGTAGCTGATATTTATCACCAATATAAACCACTTCTTCTTTAACACGTAAACTTTCATCATAAAAAATAATTGTTGGATCACAGTCAGACAAAATATCATTTAATTCCATCAATGATAACCGCCAGTTAAGTGGTACAAAAATTGCACCGATTTTACTGGTTGCAAAAAAGAGATCTAGGTGACTAATATCATTTTTTGCAAATAAAGCAACTCGGTCTCCTACACCCACCCCATGTTGTTGCAAATAAGCAGCCAGTTTTCTTGCACGTTGATTTAAGTCAGTAAAAGTCCACTTTCTATCAGTCAACGAATCGATCACTGCGACTTTTTGGGGATCGATCTGTGCTCTTTTCTGTAACCAGTCAATATCCACTTTAATTGCCCCCTTAGGCTAAACAAGTTTTAAATCATGCTATCTTTTTGACTTTGATAAAAAAACAAATTTTTGTTCCTTTTTATGTGCAACAGTATATCTGTTCAGTAACAGGAGAAAAGTTCCTGGGTATCCATTGCTTAAACTTATCCATTACAGTCTCTATATGGAGATACCATATACCGAGATTTTCTGTCCTGTTATTTATATGTACCTAGAGCTCCAGTGACACTTGTCCCTGGAGTCTCTAGTCTAACTAAAATTACCACCAAGTTGCATTTAGTTAATTATTTATCTGCAGTGCTAAAGTCTGGTCTGTATCCACCGACTGACGCCTCCAAGCCGATTTTAGCTTCTGGGTCAGCAAACATTGGTTTTAACTGTGATAATTCATAATCAATACCTTCATCGATCGTCATGTTTGTCTGTTTGTCGATAATTGCAGGAATAACTTTCACTGAGTGAGGTGATTTATGAGAAATAGTTTTAGCAACCTTTTGAATGAAAGCGTCGTCTACTCCATCAACCGATTCGCCCTTCAGCGTTTTCTCAATATTTTCATCAGAGAATGCGATCACAATCTGTTGATACGTAGCAGGTGTTTCACGATCATGGTACTTGTCATTTTCACCAGCTGCTTCTAATTGTGCAATTGCTTCATCAATTTCTGTTGGAGCAGTATACTTAGTTACAATACCTAAGTCCGTTGCTTCTTTTGCACCAACTGTCTTACCGGTTAAGACAAAGTACTTAGTGATCTCTTTACCGACCTGTTTGTTAAAGCGAAGCATACCACCGTAGCCTGGGAAGATCCCTAAACCACTTTCAGGGAAACCAAATGTACCCTTGTCTGTTGCAACGATCGCTTGAGCAGACAATGCTAATTCTGAACCGCCACCCAATGATAAACCATCAAGAACTGCGATCGTTAACTTGCTTGAAGTTTCAATATCACGGAAGAGTTTGTGTCCATCACGTGTAAAGTCAACAATATTATCTAAAGTACCATTATTTACATTTTCCACGAAGAACTTCAAATCAGCTCCGGCAACGAATGCTTTACCAGCCCCCTTAAAGACGATCGTCTTAACGGCTGGATCTGCTTCAGCTTTGTCAAAGGCCTTACGTAATTGACCAACAACTACGTAGTTCAAAGCATTCATGGCTTCTGGACGATTGATCGTAATTGTAACTTTATCGCCGACCTTGTCGGAATCAACATAACGGAATTCAAATGGTTTGCCGGATTCAGCTTGGTCTTTCAACATTTTCACTTCTGGAAAACCAGGACGGGCCGCGGCCATTTCTTGTGTCCATTTGTAGACATTTTCAACTCCAAATTCATTAGCCAACTGGAAAGGTCCTAAGCGCCATTTCAAACCAACGATCGCACCGCGGTTAATATCTTCAACCGTTGCGCCGCCCTCATCAACTAATTTAGCTGCTGCACCGATCGATGTTGCCAATAATCGATGAGCAACTTCATCGAATTTAGAACGATCAACGTCCCCGTCTTCAACGTCCCACAAGTTACCTTCCTCGACCTTGTCGACCAGTGTTTGTGGTGCTTTGTAAAATGGACTTAGTTCACGTTCAAATGACTCAGCTGAGTGCAATGCGATCGGAATACCAGTAGCATTCATCAAGGCAAAAGGCCCCATACCGATTTGGAAGGCTTCTTCAGCAGCTTTGTCAATTGTTGCTTTGTTAGCAATTCCTTCTTCATAGATCTTAACGCCTTCTGTTAACCATGGAACAAAGAAACGATTAACTGCAAATCCGGGGGAGTCTTTAACAAAAATCGCTGTCTTACCAGTTAAATCTGCGAACTTCTTAGCGATTTGAATCGTTTCATCTGTTGTTCCATCATGAGCAATGATCTCAAGTAAACGGTTCTTAGCTGGATGAAAGAAGTAATGAGTGCCCAAAACTTTATCTGGTCTATTTGTTGCTTTTGCAATGTCACGAACATACAAACTTGAAGTGTTTGAGCCCAAGATAGTTTCTGATTTACAGATCGCGTCAAGTTTTTTCATGACGTCTTGTTTAACTTTCAAGTCTTCGAACACAGCTTCAACAACAAAATCAACATCTTTAATTGCTGAATAATCCGTCGCTAAACTTACGCGGCCTAATGTTTCATCAACGTATTTTTGTGTAAATACACCACGTTTTACACCTTGATCAAGCATGTCTTTGATTTTCTTGTAACCTGAGTCAACTTGCTCTTGTGTTACATCAACGATCGTTACAGGAACTCCTTCTTGTGCGATTTTTTGAGCAATACCTGATCCCATTGTACCTGCTCCAACAACTGCTGCTGTAAATTCTGCCATTGTTCATCTTCCTTTCTTGTTCAATAAATCTTTTATTTTCTTAAATTTCTCAATATATCAATATAATTTCTTAGGAGGAAAAAATTATTCTGATTTTATAATTAGATTTTTTACTATTTTTATTCCAAAGTTCAACAAAACTAAAGTTTAGCTTATCAGGAAAAGGGAGGTCCTCATTTATCAGCTTAAAAATGATAGTTAAAGTTAGGGTGTTGGTATGATAACTATATAAAGCAGACTTTACCAGCTAAGGTTTGTTTTGTTCTCTTATCCCTTCCAGTATCCGTTTTCTAACAACATTGCAATTCCTTGACCACCGCCGATACATGCTGATGCGATTGCATAGTGTACATCTGGACGATTTTTGAATTCATACAAGACTTCTGTCAAGATCCTGGCACCACTCATACCTAATGGGTGTCCCATTGCTACAGCGCCACCATGGGGGTCAAAGTTATTTTTATAATAATCTGAATCTGTTGAGATACCTAATTGCTTCAAGCAGCCTAAGGTTTGAGCTGAAAAAGCTTCGTTGATCTCTAACAAGTCAATGTCTTTTTGCAGATCCATTCCGCAACGTTTTAACAGATCTTGGATAGCTGCAACTGGTCCTAAGCCCATGTATTTTGGATCGCAACCAGAAATTTGGTAATCAACTACCCGACCCATGATCTCAAGACCCTCTTTTTTAGCAGTTGTTTCTGTTGTCATGATTTCGAAAGCTGCGCCATCATTCAAACTTGATGCGTTACCAGCAGTAACTGAACCATCTTTTTCAAAAACTGGTCTTAACTTGCTCAATTTTTCAATTGTTGTATCTGGGCGTGGATCACCATCTTTATCAACAACTGTCACTTTGCCTTTTCGTCCCTTAACTTCAACTGGGATGATCTCTTGTGCAAAACGACCGTTGTTTTGGGCTTCAACTGCGTTCATATTACTGCGGTAAGCGAACTTATCTTGTTCTTCACGGCTAATATCTAATAAACGGGCCACATTTTCAGCAGTATTACCCATGTGATTAATACCTGAATCTTTACCCGAAGCTGTTCGATGTCCTTCATCGTTAGCATCGATCAAGCGTTGGTCCCCCGACTTCAATCCGGCATAGCGCACTGATTCTGGCAAATAATAAGGTGCACGTGACAATGATTCTGCACCACCAGCAGCGATAAATTTCTTATTGCTAACTAAAAGTTCTAAAGCAGCTGAGACAGCCGATTGAATTCCGGAGCCACAGATCCGGTTAACTGTCATACCTGTAGATGTCTTTGGTAAACCAGTATCGATCCCGATGATGTTTCCTAAGTTATTGCTTGTCTGTGAACCAGTGACATGACCTACAATAACTTCATCGACGTCTTCTGTTTTAACATTTGACCGTTTAATTGCTTCAGTTAAAGCTGTCACACCTAATTCTTGTACAGGTACCGTTTTCAAATCTCCCAAGTATGAACCAACAGGAGTTCTTGCGGCACCAACAAATACGATATTATCTTCTTTTGCTTTTAACATTTTACTGATCCTTCCTTACATTTCTTTTGCGTTAATTTTGCTTTTACTCTTTAAACAAAAGCACCTGTGCCCGTATAGTAACGGCCAATGATCAACGAATTGATCTCGTTTGTTCCTTCATAAGTGTACATTGCTTCTATATCTGTGAAGAAGCGTACCACATCATATTCAAGCAAGATCCCATTACCACCACAAACTTCACGTGCTAGTTCGGAAGTTTCGCGAGCTTTCAAACCGTTGTGCATCTTTGCCATTGAAGAATTTTCTTCCAAATAGATTCCTTGTTCTTGTTCTTCAGCTAACTTAGCAGAGATCGCTAACGTTGACTGACAGTTCATGGCCATCTTAGCTAATTTTTCTTGGATCAATTGGAACTTAGATAATGGTCTACCGAACTGTTGTCTTTCACGCGTGTATTTTAAAGCTGATTCAAATGCTCCAGCAGTTGCACCAGCTAATAACCAAGCAACATCGGAACGAGTATTCCGTAAGATGTGTGCTACATCTCTCCAGGAATTGATCTTTTGAGCACGATCTGCCTCACTAACTTTTACATCTTTCATAATGATCTCAGCGTTCGGCATCATGCGAAACAAACCTTTTTGTGGTTGAACAAATGTCTCAACCCCTTTTGTTTCACGTGGAACATAGAACAATTTAACTTGATCATCGTCAACGTCACGAGCGAAGAACCCTAAGTATTCAACTACTGCTCCGCCACCGATCCACTTTTTGTGACCGTTCAAGATCCACGTGTCGCCTTCACGTTTAGCTGTGGCTGAAACACCACCGGCAATATCAGAACCATGTTCTGGTTCTGTCATAGCCATTGCACCAGGGTGTTCCCACGAACGAACACCAGGCATCAAGCGAGCAACCTGTTCATCACTTCCGCCTAAACGAACACATTCATGGAATAAACCGGCATTTTGTGTGTAGAATGTTCCCACAACTGGGTCGGTTTTAGCTAAAGTGTAAGCTCGGAAACCGCGGTATAATTCAGAAGTACTTTTATCTTCACGTCCTTTTGTCAATGAAGGATCATCGATCAAATGTAGGTCGTAGAGTTTTTGCATAGCATCTAATGGATACTGCGCTTTGTCCCAACCATCCGCCAAAAGTGGATGAATATCTTCTTGCAGCACTTTTTCTAATTCTTGCAACTTACTTTTTTCTGCTTGAGTCAATTTGTTAGAAAAACCATAAAGGTCTGAGAAAAATAATCCGCGTTCTTCAAATTTTTGGTCTGCTTTTGATTCTTTCATGCTAGACATCCTTTCTTTGTGGCTCATTTCAACAAGTGGGCTTACTATTTTGTTTTGGCATTAACGATATCAGCCAGCTTACCCCATTTTTCTTGGAAGATATCTGGGTTCATTCCAACTAAGTTTTCGGATACTTCTGGTTCGAATTCCATCTGGTCGATAATATCTTTTTGTAGATCGATACCAGGAGCGATCTCTATCAAACGTAAATGATTATCATGAAGATCAAAAACCCCACGCTCTGTAACATATAAAATGTTTTGTCCCTTTTCAGTAGCGAATTCACCAGAGAAGGTTACCTGAGAAACATGTTTGACAAACTTCGGCGCTTTTCCTTGCTTATCGATAATGACCTTTCCATTTTCAACGTGTGACTTACCACCAACAGTCAGTGTCCCAACAAACACGATGTTTTGTGTGTTTTGCGATATATTGATAAAACCTCCAGGACCAGCAACTTGATTACCAAACATTGAAACATTATCGTTACCTGCTTGATCAACTTCACCAATTCCTAGAACTGTCAGGTCTAAGACGCCGCCGTCGTATAAGTCGAAGTGGTTGGCCATCGAGATCGATGCTTCAGCATTGTAAACAGCTCCAAAATCAAGTCCGGAAACTGGGCTGCCACCCCAAACACCATTTTCAACTGTACTTGTAAATAAATCACCGATCCCTTCTTCTTGGGCAACGGCTGGTACCAAGTCTGGCGTCCCAACTCCGACGTTGATCACTGTGTTAGCTTCTAATTCCATTGCAGCTCGACGCGCGATGATCTTCTTGGGTGAAAGTGGCAAAGGTTCCTTATCCTTGTCTAAAACCACTCGGATCTGGTTTGAAAGAGCTGGATCATAAACAACACCTTGTGTTTGCTTATGGTCTTCTTGTGGTGAAACCACGATATAATCGACGATCCCACCAGGAACAACAACTTCTTTTGGATCAAGCGAACCATTTTCAACTAAGTGGGCAACCTGAGCGATCACGATCCCACCAGAGTTTTTAGCGGCAGAAGCGGCTTCTAAAACCTCTAAGGTAGAAATTTCTTCTCTAATACTTAAGTTTCCATTTTCGTCTGCGTATGACCCGCGGATCAGAGCAACATCGACCTTCAAATCTGGGTAGCGTAAGTATTCTTTATCATCGATCTTAACTAACTCGATCAATTCTTCTTTAGTGATCGTTGTTGCTTTAGAACCATCTAAACGAGGATCAACGAATGTTTTTAAACCAACCTGAGAAATAAGTGGTTTGTGGCCTGCGATCGAACGATACATTTGTGTGATCGCCCCTTGTGGCATCAAGTACGCTTCTACTGAGTTATCATTAACTCGTTTGACAGCCGCAGGGGAAGCCCCAACGTAACCTGTGATGATCCGTTTGACTAAACCATCCTCACCGACCAACGGATCAGCACCTTGTCCATCTGTCCAGTTGCCTAAACCACATGACCACATAAATGTGATATCTCTAGGATGACTTTGTTGCTGGAACCTCTTTTGGATTCCCTTGATCAAGTGCATTGGATAACCGGCCATTCCGATACTTTGAGCGGCAACTAAATCTCCGTCCTTGACTAAAGCAGCTGCCTGTTCTTGTGAGATCACTTTATTCTTACCCATTTTCGATAAGCCTCCTCTTGGAAAAGTTTCCGTTAATGATCGATCCTATTGCTTTTTCATCTGATCTTTAACTATAGTTTATCTATAACCCCTTACAAAAACATCGATATAAATAATGAATGCGATTACATTTTTTGGTTAATTTGTAGGAACTTCCTATATTATCAACTTTTATCAGCGGACATTCATTAAGGAAAATAATACAAATTAACCCATGAATCTATCTTTCATGACTTATTTTTTCGTTTGTAAGCGCTTTTTTGATATAATAAGCTTATTCCAAAGACTGGTTGGCTACAAACACTCGTTAATTTAACCAAAATTATTAATAAAGACTATTTTAAGCCTTGAAACTCAAAAAATATCACTATATTAGTTTTGTTCACTTTCCATCAAGCTTCTTGGCTTTCTAATTTAAAAGGAGATCATTATTTGAAACAAACCGACCATACAATTAAAGAAGAAAACTTCATTACTTCCGTTACTAAACATATGAAAGAACTCTCACACAAAGTCATGAAATTTGATACGCGTGATGAAATACTCCGCTATACTGCCCAAATGTTTGCCGATAACTTTAAGTGTGATCTGATCGCGATCGGTACCATCGCCAACGACCATATTCAATTGAGCAGTACCAACACCAAAGAATATGACCTCAGTGCTTTATTTCCTTATCCGTTAGCCCAGATCGATCCACTTTTTTTCGAAAAAAGTATGAACAGTAAGTCAAATGAATTTACACAAAGTACCCAAGTTTCTCGGTACTTTCAACAAATCGGCTTTAAAAGTTGGTTTACCGTTCCATTGGTCGATGAAAAAAAGACCTTTGGCCTCTGCATTGTGGGTTACCGCGAACAAAACATTATATACGATGATTTACAAAGTCGTTTTGATGAAATGGGGCGCTTTATCGGTGTCGCATTAAACTTGATCACTCGTAATGAGGAAAAAGAAAGATCTTTATTCGAGATGCAACTGCTTAGTTCCGACTCAGACTTACCAGCCATTATCAAAAATTTAGTTGAAAAAACCATTGTTTTTTGTGGACGCGAAACAAATTCGCGAACAGCTGCAATTTACTTATTTAATGAAACAAAAGACAAGTTGATGCTTTATCAACCTGTTTATGGGATCAACGACAAAAAAAGCGTGATCCCGCTAGCCAAAGATAACTCGATCCATGCTTACTTTCCAAATGTCGAAACGATCGGCTATACCTCAATGACTATCCCTTTAACTGTGGGGATCTCAATGATCGGCGTCTTATACGTCCAAAAAGAGACGGGTTATATTTATACTAGTAACGACCTTAATAACCTTAAAATGTATGCCAACTACTTTACCGTAATGTATGAAAACTCACAGTTGACAAATAAAGAACACAAACAAAAAGAAAACTTGCAGGAATTATTAAAGATCCAGCAAGCGATGCTCCATCAAACGATCCATTCTGAAAATTTCACTCAGATCAACGCGTCTTTTGGCAAATTATTTAATTCGAGTATTATCTTATATGACCGCTATTTTAACTTGATCGATTACTATTTAAAAAAAGATGACCCGCTGACTAAAACACAACTAGTGTCTGCTGGCAAAAATTCTCACCAATTAAAAAACAAGGAACCAACCAACATTGCGATCACCGAAAAACGCAACTTCAAATTACTCGAATTGACCGATGGGAGTGAATTACATGGTTATTTCGCCTTAGAAAATACAGACAAGATCGACCCAGAATTATTTGACATTGTTCTAAGCATGGTGCGAAATATTTATTCGCTACAATTCATCAAAAAAGAAATTAAAACAACATCCATTGAAAACATTAAATCTGATTTGGTTTCACACTTATTCTCAGAACAAATCAAAGATCCACAAAGGCTAGCAACGGAGGCCAGTGCCTTTAATTGGGACTTACACCGTCCCTACTATACAGCTATTTTGGCTTTACGTGAGCAACCTGGAGCTAAAGGAGCAGATTTACTAGAGACCCAAACTAAAAATAACGCCGTCTTTGCATTAATGAAACAAATCATCAGCCGCTTATTACCAAGTGCGATCACAGTTATTTTTGAACAACAGTTACTCTTGTTTGTTCCAAAAAATTCCACTAATGAGCCTAATTTTTGGCAGACCTTTTTCAAACGCATGCAACATATCAGTCAACGTGAAGGATTTGAAAAAGAATTTGTATTAGGGATCGGTGCTTTATGTAATCATCCCAAAGATTATAATGAAGCCCATCAAAAAGCTGGTAAAACCGTGAATGTTTTGTTAAAAGATAAACTGGACATAAACTACGCGGCCTTCGACCAATTAGGATCTTACACTGTTTTGAATACTTTTAAAGATGATCCGACTACCGAATTATTCGTACGTAAATATTTAAAAAAACTCCATCTTGAATCACAAAATAGCCAGACCAACCTCTTTAAAACACTTGCGGTCTATTTAAATAATAATGGGAATGTGACCCAAACAGCCAAAGAACTGTACTTGCACCGCAGTACTCTTGTTTATCGTTTAAATAAGATTCAAGAACTTTTAGGCATTGACATTGATGACGCTAATGAACGTTTTAATTTACAATTGGCTTATAAAATGTCTGACCTCTACGATGACACGATTTTCGAATAAGAATATCGCAACAAAAAAGCATTACTCAACTTTCATCAGTTGGATAATGCTTCTTTTTAGTAGAAATGTAATTCATACTTCTTTTTCTTACGGTCTAGAAATGGTATCTTTTGACGTAAAAACGGGTTCAACCAATAATCAAAACCAATCTTAAAACGGTTGGACCCAGCCAAGAGAATAATGATCCCCAAAAACAACAATAAAGGGTTAGTAGAAATTGAACCAGCTAACAAATAAATAAAATTCAACGCCAGACCAAAGAAATTGGCCAGCGTAGTCAACGTTCCTAACAACAAACCCAAACCGATCAATAATTCACCATATTGAACTAAGAAATTAAACAGTCCCATTTGTGGTTGAACAATTGTTTTAAGAAATGCCGTAAACCACGGATAGGCTTCATTTCCGAAATCATCTTTTACCGGGTGGTTGATCGCATGCATAACAAAAGGTTTAGCCGTAAAGCTTCCCGTAAACTTGCTCAAACCTGCGATCAACCACTCGACCGCCGCAAACAGTCGGACTAGTGTTACGACTATCAAACCGCTCTTTGAATTTTTCAACCATTGTATCATCAAGGCCCCTCCAATATTATGTTCAAATAGTCACGCTACTCCACTTGATCTTATAGCACCTCATTTGCTTTTTTGACTAAACGCGGATTAACTAGTACTTCTGCCAAAATAACACAACCTACATTTGCGAAAGCAAATACTAAAAATACACCTGCCGTACCTAATATATCCATCAAAATCGGGAAAATTAAGCTGATCACGAAATTAACGATCCAAGTCGTGGCTGTCCCGATCGAGTTAAAGGTCGATTTTACATGTTGTGGGAAAAGTTCTGACAATAACAACCACGTAACTGGACTAACTACTCCTTGTTGGATAGCCAGAAAAATTGCTAAGATGATCAAGACTAAAATATTATTAATCGTTTGAGAAAACATATCTGTTTTCATGACCCAATTTAAGATAAACAAAGTCACACCATTTGAGATCAATCCAGCTACTAATAAATGCTGGTGATGAACCTGGTCTAATAAATGACTTCCGACTAAAATAGCCAATGACGAAACTAGACCGATCAAAATATTACCATAAAGTGAAGCACCAGACCCCAAACCAACTTTTTCTAGGATAACTGTACCATAATACATAACTGTGTTGATACCAGATGCCTGTTGAATAAAACCAACCGTAATGCCAGCAATGAGTAAGTAAAGCAAGTACTTATCTTTAAAAACACTGCTCCATTCAAATGAATCACCATTTTTAATTTCTTGACGTGCTTCAGTTACAGCTTCACGAATATCCAAACGTGGAAAATGCAGACGTCTGAAGGTCTTGATCGCTTTAGAACGGCCTTGGTTAAGTAACTGCCAAAAGGGGCTATTCGGTAGATCAAATGATAAAAACCATAATAAAATTGCTGGAATTGCTGCTACAACCATCATAATACGCCAAATAGCGTGCCAATCTCCCCAGATCGAGCCTAAAATAGCATTGACCGTAAATGCTGTCAACTGCCCTAACACGATCGCGATCGCATTTTTATTAACATTTTGAGCTTTAAGACGTTCCGGTGAAATTTCATTTAAATACAAAGGTGATAAACTTGAAGCCACACCCACTGATAGTCCTAAAACAAAACGCGAACCAATCAACATTATTGGGTTAATTGACAAAGCACAAGCCAAGGTTGCAAAAGTAAAAATCACAGCGACCCACTGTAATAACTTCTTTCGACCAACATGGTTAGCTAAATAACTATCCGACAATGCGCCGAAAGTACACCCTAAAACCAGTGAACTAGAAACTAAACCCTGTGCGGACGAAGATAAATCCAACTGGTCTGGTAAGCTCAAAAATGACAACGCACCATTGATCACACCAGTATCATAGCCAAATAAAAATCCGCCTAGAGCAATAACATAAGAAGAATATCTTAAAAGCGAGCCACTAACTCGTTTTGAGCTACTATTTTCTCCCAACTTTTTCCTCTCCTTTTTGATTTAGCTGAGAAAAAAATTCTGAGCATTCTCAGAAAATAACCTGAGGACGCTCATTTTTCTACGGCTAACTGTTATAAACCAAATATTTTTATACACTTCAAAAATAATTTTCTTTGCTAAAACTGTCAAGCAAAAAGGCTCTTATCACTGTTAGTAAGCGGTTTACTACAAAAACATCAACTGTACCAGCAGCTTAAAAATTTTAAGCACTAGTTATGTATTGTTATCATATAAAGTATAATTAGATATAGCATATAAGAAAAACAAGGGGGTCATTAGTATGTTGATCAAAAACGTGCACATCAATAACCAAGCACAAGCACAGGACATTCGTATCACTGATGGTAAATTTAATCGTATTGCAGAAAATATCACGCCTAACGCCCAAGAAAAGGTAGTCGACGGGAAAGGAAATGTTTTATTACCACCTTTTGTCGATTCCCACGTGCATTTAGATACAACTTTAACTGCAGGTGAACCAGAATGGAACGAAAGCGGAACTTTGTTTGACGGGATCCGAATCTGGTCAGAAAGAAAGAAATCACTCACCAAAAAAGACGTCAAAGGCCGTGCTAAAAAAACTATCTTAAAACAGGTCAAAAATGGGGTTCAACATGTACGGAGCCACGTTGACACCACCGACCCACATTTGATCGCAATGGAAGCACTATTAGAACTTAAAGATGATTTGAAAGATATTGTTGATCTACAGTTAGTCGCATTTCCGCAAGAAGGCATCCTGTCATATCCCAACGGTAAAGAATTACTAGAACAAGCGGTCAAGGAGGGCGCAGACGCAGTTGGTGGCGTGCCTCACTATGAATTCAACCAACAATATGGTACCGATTCAGTTAAATATTTAGTTTCATTGGCTGAAAAATATGACAAACTCGTTGACGTACATTGTGATGAGATCGATGATCCAAACTCGCGAAATCTTGAAGTGTTGGCCACACAGGCTTATGAAACGGGACTAAAAGACAGAGTAACAGCCAGCCATACTACGGCAATGGGCTCATATAATGATGCTTATACTTACAAGCTATTCCGTTTATTGAAAATGGCAGGATTAAACTTCGTCTCCAACCCACTAGTTAACATGCATCTAGGTGGCAGATTCGACACCTACCCTAAACGCCGCGGATTAACACGGATCAAAGAATTAGACGAAGCTGGGATCAACGTGTCATTCGGTGAAGATGACGTGGCTGATCCATGGAGCCCACTAGGCTGTGGGAATATGTTAGATCCATTGTCGATGGGTGTCTATGCTGGTCAACTTATGGGTTACCAACAACTGCAAGACTCCTTTAACTTTGTAACTTACAATGGCGCTAAAACTCTGCATATTACGGATGATTATGGCATCGAAGTCGGTAAGTTCGCTAACTGCATTATCTTGGACGGCACAAATTTCTATGATATTTTAAACGAACATCGTAGTGTATTATTTAATATCCGTCATGGTAACGTATTGGTAGAAACTAAACCTGCAGAAACGACATTCAATTTCTAAAAAATATTAGGCTGGGACATAACTAGCTGTGTGATCCTAAAAGGGCCGTCGATTTAACCCATTTTTAATGGAATAGATCGATGGCCCTTAAACGTGTTCCAAAACATCTTTTGTCACACTCTCTTACTTTTATATCTTCTCTTTACTCTAACTCAAAAAATTCATTGATTTTATTGTCAGTCAATAAGTCAGTCGGCGCACCAGATTTTAACCCATGTTTATCTAATAACCAGATAACGTCGCCAAACTTACGTGCAATTAATGGATCATGGATACTGATCAAAAAAGACTGATGCGCTTCTTGCTTTAATTTGACCAGTAACTTTAATAATCTTTGCTGAAACTTTAGGTCTAAAGAAGTCAAGGGTTCGTCTAACATCGTGATATCTTTATTTTGGATCAGTGCATATGCTAACCAAACTCGTTGTTGTTGTCCATCTGATAGACTTAAAATTTCATGCTCCATCAATTTCTCTAAGTCAAGATAATGATCTACTAAAGAAATATCTGTCCCACGCTTACTTTTTGACAAAGCCATTTTAAGCAAGTCTTTAACTTTCAAATAGTCAAAGACTTGATTTTTTTGTGGCAAATATATCGTACCTTCAGCACTAATAATTTTCCCCTGAACTTCTTTTAAACCACACAAGGCTTGCATCAAAGTCGATTTTCCGGCCCCATTTTGCCCCAGCAGCATTGTTAATTTTTGTTTTTCTAACTGACCTGTTAGTCCACTAAATACTATATTACCATGATAATCGGCCTGTAAATTTTTAAATTTCACGCGTCCACCTCACTAGTAAAAACAAAATCAATGGAGCAGTTAACAACATTAACAAGGCATTAGTTGGAAGCTCCTGTGTCGGCAACAGAAAATGTGCGAGATCGTCAGCACAAACAAGAACAGCCCCACCAGTCAGAGCCGTGAGCCATGCCCGGTGGCCGCTCACAACTCGGGTCAATAACTTGATCAGTTGTACTAAGACGATCCCCACAAAAAAGACTGTTCCTAAAACCGCACTAACTGCCCCAAGCCACATCCCAGCAACCATCTGCAAGGTAAATGAATTTTTTGCTTCGTCAAATCCTAGCTGACTTGTCTGTAAAGCTGGCAGAGCAAAAGTATTTAATTGATCCCACCGCCAAATGAGCATCAATACTCCAGCTAGTAAAATGATCAACAATAACCAAGTATCTAACCAAGTCGTATTTGACAAACTTTTACCCTGAAAACCACTGCCCGTGGTGATCAATTGGGTTGCAGCCGCTAATAACAACGCTAGCGAAAGCCCGCCAAGGATCAAAAAAAACGAACCACGCTGGACCTTAAAAAGCGTCCCTCTTAGTAAAATCAAAATTAACCCACCAGTCAAAGCTCCAACCAATACCCGGTACGAAACTAGCTGAGAAAATAAAACATTGACTAATGCGATCATTAGCTCAGCTCCGTTAGCAATTCCCAACATCGATCCATCGATGTAATTTGACCGTAAAGTCGTTTGAAACAACAAAGCGCTAACCGTCAGCATTGCTCCCCCACACACAGCAAACAAAACACGGGGCAATCGTAATTGTAGGATAGTCTGCATCCCGGTAGTTCTCCACCGAACAAACAAACCAATGCCACACAAAAATAATAGTAGTATACCCACAACTACTTCGAGTTGTCTAATTTTCTTGACTGTCATCTAACCACTCTTTTATTTCTTGATACGCCTCTTTAACATGCAGATTAGCCGTTGGAGAAAACTTAGGCGCTTGCACATCGTAAACTTGTTTATTTTTAACAGCTGTCAAAGTTTTATATGGCCCACTTTTAAAACTTTCATCAAAAGATCGTTTAACTTCTTGCGGCATCGCGTGAGCTAAGCGAATAATTACATCTGGGTCTGATTGAGCTATTTTTTCATTATTGACTGGACTCATCAAAGACTTCTGGTCAGCCGCAACGACTTGTCCACCAGCCCGCTTGACTAGATCTCCAATATAACTATTTTGATTCATGGCTAAAAAGCTCCCACCTGGCATCCCCATCAATAACAGGACTTTCGGCTTTTTTTGCCGTTGTACTTTTTTTATTTGCAATTGTTTCTTAAGCTGACTAGCTTGTTTTTGCCGTCCATATTTTTTCCCGATCTTAATGATCGTTTGACGCATTGTCGCATAATCACTAAAATTCAAAGTCGTCATCTTAATATGTTGTTCTTTTAATTTGCTAGCATAATCTTCAGTTAATTCTGAATCAACATAGACTTGGTCTGGTTTTAAAGAAATAATTTTTTCCATATCAACAGAAACGTGATTTCCGACCTGGGGCAATTTTTGTACCTTAGTCGGTAATTTTTCGTTAGTTGTAGGAACTCCCACCAAAGGAACATCTAATTTAGCAAAAATCTGTGTCATGGGGACAGTCGTCGCCACGATCCGCTCGTCAATTTTTTTCGGCGTTTTTTCTGGGCGAGACTGTTGCTTAAACACAAACCAGCCACCAACTATAACTAATAAAAGGAGCACTGCTCCTAGGGCAATGCTCACATTTTTTTTATTCTTTGCACTCATTTTTTAACGAAGTACACGACCCCTCCGATAACGATCACCACGACTAAGCCACCGATCCACCAACCGGCAGAAGTACTAGCATGACTTTCTTCTTGTGGTTTTTGCTTTTCATCTTTTTGTGAGTTCTTATTTGAACTAGCCTTTTTATGGCTAGATTTCTTTTGCTTTGAACTTTTAGCCTTTTTCTCACTGCTTGAAGAAGACGAAGATGAACTGCTACTTGAAACACTTGAAGAACTACTACTTGAACTGGAAGACGTTACAGCTGAACTTGATTTAGCCTTCGTTGCTGTCTTAGCGTCTGTTGAAGAACTGGCAGTTGACTGCTTATCTTGTGCTTTTTTTTGGTCAGCTTTATTCGCTTGACTTTGCTGGTTCAAAGCCGGCACGTTACCAGCATCCATTTTTAAATTAAAACCATACACGTGGTGATAGTCAATATTATCAATATCGACCTTCATATTCCCACTCATGACTTGTTTAACACTTTTAGTATTGAAAGTAAAAACGTAGTTATCTCTATTACCACCAGTCGTTTTGCTGACTTGTGGCGTCTGTCCATTCACGTTTAAAATTTGTACTGGAAACCTTCCTAAGGAGTGCTCAGTTGAAACTGTCACCGACACGTTGTAGGAATCACCATTTGGAGTCACTACAGCTGGTTTAGAAAAATAAGCATCAGCGTATGAAGTTTGACTTGTACCAGCTTTTAACACTTGGTAGTTTGTTTGATAATTATCTGCATGAACTGCCTGTGCATGTCCAAATCCAACTAAAGCAATAAATAAGGCACCTAGAAAAGTTAATAAAACTCTCTTCTTATGCATTTTTTTTCCTCCGATAAATATCAAAACCTGCTACTCCACCAATGATAACAACAAACATAGAAACACCCACGATCAAAGCATTGTTGTTTTTATGTTCCTTTTCACCAGTTTGTGGTAAAGATGCATCACCCAATACGGGATCAGCTGAAACAGGCATACCATCGACTGGAACACCTTGTCCCTCATCATAACCAACTGCAGTACTTGCTACTTGGTCTGACTCAGAACCACTAGCTGTCGAACCTTTACCTGCATCTGATGTACTGTTGCCTGAAGTGTTGTTACCAGTCGTGATCGAATTGATAACTACTAAAGCAGTCACATCGTGTGTGAACATACCAGGTACAGTATATTGCATAGAAGCCAAAATTTTATTGCCAACTCTCAAATCTTTAGCTTTCGCAGCTGGAAGTGTTGCTGTCCAGTAGCCACTATCTTTACCCTGCTTGTGTTCTTGCATCTTAACACCATCAAAAGAAAGTGCACTCATATAGCCCATCCATTTTGGCTGTTGGATAGTGACTGTGACTGTGCCATCGTTATTTTTAACCAATTTAATGTTTCGATCCCATAATCCATCACTTTGAATCATTGATGGTTGACCAGTATCAGAATTATTTGTACCTGTTTGATGGTATGAAACATTAGCAGTATAAATACCAGCATCAGTTAATGACTTAACGGATCTCCCGTTTGCTTGCATATTAGTTTTTTTAGTTTGTTGACCCGCATTTTTTCCAGAATTATCTTCTCTACCTACGGGATCATTAGTCGTGTCAGATTTAGGTTGAGGGGCAGGATCAGGTGACCCTGAGCTTGTCGTTTTACCCTTGCTAACTGCTTTAATATTAGCGACTGCATCATGCGAAGAAACACTGTCACCCAAATTATAATTAACATTGATCTTAATACTCTTACCAGCAGAAAGATCATCTAGAGTACCATTATATTTTAGAGTCCATTCATTATCACTCTTAGTCATTTTCTGACCATCGAACGTCACTGAATTCATCAAATTCATCATTTGACTTTGAGGGATCTTAACAGTTACTTGACCCTTGTTATCTTTAACATAAGTAATTTCCTTACCAAAGAAACTATTTAAAACCGAGCTCTCATTTGAACCTGGTTTTGTATAATCGACAGTTGCTGTATAAGTTGTATAAGTCGTAGGTTTTGAAGGTGATTTACCAGGTGTTGGCTTTTTTGCTGGCTGCTTATTTTCCTTACTCTTTATTTCATCCAAAGACTTCTTTAAACCATTAACCTGAGTTTGCAAATCATTAACTTGAGTCTGTAAATCATTATTTTGCTCTTCTGCTTTATTTAGTCTTGTAGTCAAATCTGAATTCTTTGTAGCCAAAGAATTAACTCTGTTCTGCAATTGATCTAACTTAGGATCTTGCTTGATTTTTTGACTCAGTTGAGTGATCTGCCCTTGGAGATCCTGATTTTGTTTCTTTAATTGCTGATTTTTTTCATAAGCAGCACGATCAGGTTCTTGTATTGAATCGATCTGCATTAGAACTTTAACTTCGTGTCCATCAGGAAAAATTCCAGGAACGAAATACTTCATAGCAATTGTGATCTGCTTTCCTTTTTTCAACTCTGCCGTCTGAGTTTGGGTCAAATGTACTTTCCAAGAACCTGTGTTACCATTACCATCATCAACTTTTTGCATATCTGTCGGTTGAGCTTGTGCGTTCGCCCCGACGTACTTAACATACTTCATAAAATTCATCATTTGGTCTTGTTTAATAGTTAGATCCGCCGATCCATCAGCAGCAACTGCGTACTTGACAGATTTTTTCCAAACGCCACCTTCAACCATTGAGTCCTTAGAAGGGTTATCTGCGTTTTTATATGTAACGTTAGCTGTATAATCGCCAGGTATTTGTTCAGCTGTTGAATCCGCTTTCACTGAACTAACACCAATAACTAGTGAAAATAAAAACGTCAAAACTAACAAAATTTGTTTATTCGATTTATTTTGTGTCATCTTTTCCACTCCTTAAAGTTTATATTAAATTTTACACAATAAATACTACATTCAACTAAGCAATTAATCAATTGAATTTAACATTTTTGCTAAATTAATTTTATATGTGGAACAACTTGTTTTTATAAAATTCCATTAAATAGTACACATATAACGGAATAATAATAATTTAAAAAACATATTTATATATATTTTTTTATTGTGTTCTTAACGCCCACACGTTCTTTATCTCTATGATAATTATTTTATTATTTTTTCTTCCACTCCTTAAAAGACAATAACCAGTAATCAGATCAGTGATTATGACAGAGTGTACATCGATCTACTTAGGTACCTTTATTTCGTATTTTTAGGAAAGTTAGTTAGTTAGTTAACAACTTAAAAAAATTTGTTCGGATCATTAACATTCTTGTCTGTATTAAATAACCATCAATCTCAGTTAATGATTCTTCTAACTTGATCATAAAATAGATTTATTTTCCATTATAAATTCTGAAATCTTTTCAAGACCTTTTTTCAATTCGGCAGTTTCAAATGCATAACCAATTCGAACAGCATGTTCGATTCCAAATTCGGCTCCGGGGACCAACAAAACACCCTTTTGACGAAACAACTGGCCACAAAACATTTCACTATTTATCCTAAAGTCATAATGCAACAAAGCAGTCGTTCCTGCTTGCGGTTTGACCCAAGAAATATGTGCCTGATCATTTACCCAATTATCTAATACAACTAAATTTTTAAGAACGATTTTTCTATTACGTTGGATAATTTTATCAGCATGTCCTAAAGCAACGTTGGCGATCATTTCATTTAAAACGCCGCTACTAATCGTATTATAATCTCGATGATTATGAATATCTGTCATAATCTGCGAATCTCTTGTGACGATCCAGCCTAACCTTAAACCAGCAAGTGAAAAAACTTTTGACATACTACCTGTTGCAATTCCGCGTTTATACAAATCAACGATCGACGATGAGTACTGTTCAGCTTGAGTTAAAAATCGATAAACTTCATCACACATTATATAAGCATTAACTTCTTGAGCAATTTCTACGATATCTTGTAGCAATACTTGCGGAATCAACGATCCTGAGGGATTATTAGGGTTATTTAAGATAATTAACTTTGTTTTTGGATTAACCAACTGTCCCAACTCATCAATGTCTGGCAAGTAATTTTGAGCAGGTTTTAAATGCAGTACTTTAACAGTTGCTCCTAGTGCTTCGGGAATCGATTGCACCTGTTGATAAGTTGGGGCAACAACTATCACCTCATCGCCAGGATCTACGATTGACCGTAACACTAAATCATTTGCACCAATTGCTCCGTGTGTAGTAATAATTTGTTCTGGTTCGAGCGGTGTTTGAAATAGGCGGGCAATATTTTGTTTCAACTCAACGTTACCCAAAATGTCTCCATAAGTTAGCCGCTTATTAACTATTTTTTGAACAAAAATATCTTCATCTACATCAACTAACTTCAACAAATCATGAAGTGATAACGGTGATACACAAGTTTCCCCTAAATTAAAGCGTGCAGTATCCTCATAATTATTCATCCATTGTTCAACACCAAATTCTTTAATCTTCATTTTCTAACTCCCTTTTTAAAGTACATTTTTCTCGTTTTTAAATAAAAAACACCTATATTGTTAAACCTTATAGCATGCTACATGCCGTACCTGCGGTTTAATAATATAGATGTCTAAAAGTAATTCTACCCGGTGATAGAAATACCGATGACTATTAACATGCATTCATTATATGCATAAAAATTCAGTGCTGTCAATTCATACCCTAGTCTCTTTTATAGTTTCTTTTGTTTATTACGTTCCTAATTTTAATTTCATAAAGTAAACTCATTAAGGTATTTGACAACAATTTATTTAATTAATAGATTATCTTACCTTTATCGTAATTAATAGTAGATCATTTCATCCCTGCAAAATTTTCTAAAATTTAAAAAACCGCCCATTCCATCAAGAAACAGGCGGCTAGAGTTTAAGCTATACTAATTTCAATTACTTTAATTCATCAGTATCACTTGGAAAAACATTTTAAAAAACTTGTGCTTAATATTCTCCCCAATACTTAGACATTGATTGTTTACCAACACCCGTGTTGAAACTGTTGGTTGGATCATTTTTCTTATAATGGTTGACCAAGTCCGGTGACGCTAAGTATAAGTGTCCTACATTATGTTCGGCTGGATAAACGGCGTGGCGCTCATCCAAGATTTTCAACATTTCTTCTTTAAGCTTATGTGCATCGACACCCGGTTTTAAAATGTAATCTTGGTGCATTACGTGATCAAGTAAATGACCATAATAGATTTTGTACTCTATTTTATCTTCGATTTCCTTAGGTAAATGTTCAAACCATTTATATTCATTACTTGCCAACGCAATGTCTAATGGCAAAATATCAATACTATCCTGCTTCAATTCCTGATAACGAATAGCAACACCCGCCGTTACATAGCGGTGCGTTGCCGCCTTACTGGTCTCATTTGCATCAGCTTCAAAGTAGTCGCCACTGGCCTTTGCAAAATAAGACTTAAGGTATTTGCGTGCTTCTTCAATACCATTGCCAGCCATCTTTAATTGCAGATAATGGTCATATTTTTCATAATAGTCATCTAATCTTTTAGGCATTTGATTAGGAAATAAATGACTTAATGTTTGAAGTAAGCGATCTGGGAAATAATTCTTGAAAAACGGAATAGGCTTCAAGAAACGTTCGCCCCACGCTTTTAGCGCAAACAATTGTGGCAAGTGTCCTGTACCGATTTTTTCGATCACAACCAAAGAATCTTTACCATACTGCTTTGCTAATCTATAAGCATCTTTATGCATGTATTCACCAGAAACGGGTAATTCTTTGAAAGTTGTCATGATATGGCGACGTATATCTTCCAACTCGTCAGGATTATTGGTCCCAATGTAAAACATTTGTGTTTTCTCATCCATTGGGAATGTATCTAATCTGACAGCAAGCGCGGCAACGTGACCAGAAGACCCAGATACTTCATACAATTCTTTAGGGTTAGAGTTGTAGCGAATGGGTTTATCTGAATCAACATCACGCACAACTTGTTCATGTTGGTACATTGACCCATGACGTTTGCTAGCTGGAACTTGATTTACATCAAAATTACGGTTTTGCAAATTAGTAATGATCTCTTCAGGTGTTTCACCTAAATCAATGCCCAAATGATTAACTAAGTGCATTTCGTCATTTTCATCGATCCACACATACAATGATAGCTCTGTATAAGCTGGTCCTCTTCTGATCAAAGCACCACCAGAATTGTTATTAATACCACCAATTACTGATGCACCTAAATTAGATGAGCCAATAACTGAATGCGGCTCTCGTTTGAGTGGCTTTAATTCGTTTTCTAGTTGAAATAGCGTCGTTCCAGGGAACGCAAGTGCTTGTTTCCCATTATTGATCAACTGTAGATCTTTAATCTTTGCTCCGCTTACAACAACTGCCGGTCGGTCATAACCGGGAGCTGGAGTGGATCCCTCTGTCAAACTAGTGTTGGATGCCTGCATGATAATAATAATGTTGTTATCATGCAAAATATTCAGCACACGCCACATTTCCATTAAAGTAGTTGGAAATACTACTGCTAGTGCATCCCCCTTACCTGAACGATACCCTTTCCGGAAACGTAAAGATTTTGCTTTATCGGTAATAACATTTTTTTTACCAACAACAGTGACTAGTTCATTAACTAAATTCATATTATTCTCTCCCCTACAACATTTTAATGACTGCACTGTTGTATTATGATACGCTTTTTTTATCATTTTGAGTAGTCACAGCACTTTACAAATTTTAACTATTTTTCCAAGTTCTTGAATCTATATCCAGTATTAACTGCAAAATGATCTCAGAATTTTGGTGCTTTTGGGCTGCCTAGGCCAAACTAGTAAAAAAGCGCTCCTTAGTAATGGTACGGCTTAGCATATTTTTGCGCGCACTTGTCCCCTTCCCCTGTATTTCTTGCCAAGCAGGCTGGATCTGGGGTAAAAGTTGTGTTAAAAGATAGGCAACATGGATAAAACCAAACTGCGATATTTTTGATAGTCGGCACCGACAACACTGTTGAAAAAAGTGACATCATAATTTGAAAAATTCTGGTAACAGTGGCATGTTTTTGACTTACGTTCGGTTGAACTTGAACTGAACGCTTCTTTTGACGACTTACGTTCAGTTGGCTTTGAACTGGACGTTCCTTTTGACGACTTACGTTCGGTTGGGTTTGAACTGAACGTTCCTTTTCATGACTTGCGTTTAGTTGTGATTTCGTTAAAAAACTACCTAGCATTTTTGAGTTCTAAATTTTAGAAAAAGTTGTAAAGTGCTTTATTAACTATATTGGACTTGGTAATTCTAGTACTGTTTGTTCTAATAGCTAATTATTTTGTCGAAAAATATAGAAACTCTAAAAAATAAAGTATAATCGATTGACTATTGTACTTAATAGTGTACACTATTAAGTACAAGGAGGGATTGTTATGACAGTTGCTTCAACACAAAGTGATTTTAGAGCGCATATTAAAGATTACTTAGATCGTGTGAATGATGATGATGAAACAGTGTATGTTGCACGGTCCAACAATCGTGCAGTAGCGGTAATTTCACAAGAAAAATTAGATTGGTTAGAACGAGCTTTGAGAGCAAAAGAAGGGTCGTTAGAATATGCGGTCGCACGCGACCAATTAATTCAGCGGCATGTTTTACCTGATGATGAAATCGTGGAATCAAATGATGAATATTGGGGACAGTTCGAGCAATGAAAAAGTTAAAATTTAAGCCACGTTTAACTTTTAATGCAGATTTAAAGCGATTAGCTGGTATTGATCGAACTATTGTTTCTGAAGTGCGAGAAGCTGTTGGTTTATTATTAGAAACGGGGAAGCTCCCGGACGAATTTAAAGATCATGAGCTAAGTCGGCGTATGGCAGGATACCATGAATTTCATTTACGAGACACACCTCAAAGAAAACATCCTAATGACGCAAATTATGTGTTAGTAGTGTATACGATCGATGAAAATGAATTAATTTTAATTGGAGTACGTGTCGGTTCACATGATCGTCTTTTTCCAAATCAAAATAGTTCAGTCAAATATCATAAAAAGTAAAATCAGAACAAAAAACTAGCAAAATTCCCACCCAAATTTTGGGGGCATGTTGCTAGTTTTTTTCTTGACTTCGATCTTACAGGTTTTTGTTAATTTAATGGGAAAACTGAGAGGCTGGGACAAAACCAGCTGTCAAATCCTAAAATACAGTTGATTTACGTGTACACGTAATTGAGATACAGTATGATTAAATTAAGGCAAAAGGAAAATTATGATAGGTGATTTTATAGACAAGGAAACTAAAAAATATATAATCAAATCACTTCTTTATTTTCAACTTGAAATGCTAGTATAAGCTAACCTAGCGGAAAAATTTTTTACTCGTTTATAAAGTTGATTTATTCTACTTCTCATAATAAGCTTATTTATACAATAATTAAAAAGAGGCCACAATTTTTAAATTATGACCTCTCTTTACTGCTTTTATTCTTCTGGTTTAGTAATATCTTTGCCAAAATACTTTTCAGACAATTTCTTCAAAGTTCCATCTTTTCTAAGAGATTGAATTGCCTTATTAAATTCTTTTCTTGTATTAGGTGTCTTCTTATTAAACATAGCCTTAATTTCAACTGGTTTTTCTTCACCATTTACGTCTTGGAACTTCAAACCTTTAGTTGAGTTTTTCTTTTCATAAGAGTACCAAGCTTCAGCTGAATTGATCGTTCCATCAACACGGCCTTTTCTGATCAACGACAGTGTAGCAGCGAAGTCGCCTGAATCAACTGTTTCAGCCTTATATTTTTTAGCAACACGTTCATTATTTGTACCAGTCCCCTCAGCAAATTTCTTGCCTTTAATATCCTTTAAGCTAGAAATAGAACTGTCATCAGGGGTGATCAAAGCAAAGTGAGAATAGATATATGGTTTGGAAAAATCATAAGACTTTTTCCGTTCTGGTGTTTCAGAGATATTGTTGATCACAACATCTTGTTTCTGTGAACCCAAACCTGCGATCAATGAATCCCACTTACCTGGAACAAACTTGGCTTTAACGCCCATTTTCTTAGCAGCGGCTTTACCCATTTCAACTTCAAACCCAGTTAATTTACCATCCTTACGGTATGAATAAGGTGCATAAGTTCCTTCAAGTCCGATCGTTAATTCATCCTTGTTTTTCAACTCTGATTTAAACGATTCTTCCTTACTATCTGCTCCATTTTTATTACCACAGGCAGCTAACGTTAATGTTAAAGCAACAATCATTAACGAAAAAAATAGTCCCCGAAACTTCTTCATTATTTAACTCCTTCTTTCTACATACTTATAATATTTATTCTTGTGGTGTTCCTTCATCGATCCCTGTAAAAGACATTGACGAAATAAAATCATGGATCCTAGGATTTCCCTGTCTTTGGTCAAAGAACTCCTGGGACGATCCATCAAAGATGATCTGTCCGTCTTCGACAAAAACGATTTTAGACGCGATTTGCCGTGCGAAAAACAAGTTATGCGTCACTATGATCAGTGATTGTTTTTCATTAGCTAAATCGGCTAATACCTTCAAAACTTCCGCTTCAAGTTCTGGATCCAAGGCTGAGGTCGGTTCGTCTAGCAAGATATACTCTGGATGCATTGCTAAAGAGCGTGCGATCGCAACCCGTTGCGCTTGTCCACCAGACAATTGATCTGGGTAAAAATCAGCTTTTTCCTTTAAACCGACCTTATCTAGTAGTTCATAGGCTTCTTTAGTTGCCGCATTTTTATCTTGTTTTAAAACTTGGACGGGGCCTTCGATCACGTTTTGTAAAACCGTCTTATGTGGAAAAAGGTTATAATCTTGAAAAACCATCCCTGTTTTCTTACGCACATCTAAGACTTGCTTAGAAGATATTTTTTTAGAAAAATCGATATTTAAGTCCGCAACTTGATATAGTCCACTTTCTGGACGTTCTAACAAGTTCAACGAACGTAATAAAGTTGACTTACCTGATCCGGAAGGCCCAACGATCACAGTCGTCGCCCTTTCAGGTAATTCTACAGTGATATCTTGCAAAACACGGTTACTGCCAAATGTCTTATTAAGTCCTTGTAATTGCACTAGCTCACTCCCCTTCAGTCTGGTTTAAATGCCGGTTAGTTCTTTTCTCCAGGTAGTTTTGACCAACTGTTAAAATTGAACAGAATATTGCATACACTAAAGCCACCAATGTATACATAATCAAGGGTTGATAATTTTCTGCCGCGATCTGCTGACTAACTTCAAACATTTCAACGATCGTGATCGAAGCAGCCAAGGAAGTATCCTTAACCAAACTAATAAAACTGTTAGCCAACGGTGGTACTGAGATCCTAAAGGCTTGTGGTAATACGATCCGACGCAATGTTTGACCACGAGTCATCCCGATCGATGAAGCTGCTTCCCACTGGCCATTCGGAACTGATGAGATCGAAGCCCGAATAGTTTCCGAAGCATAGGCACCAGTATTCAAGGAAAAAGTAATGATCCCAGCAATAAATGGACTAAATTTGACACCATTTTCAAGAATGCCAGGTATCGTCAAATACGGCAAGCCAAAATAAACAATAAATAATTGCACGATCAAAGGTGTCGACCGAAAAAGCCAAACATAAAAGCGAAAAATACCTTTAATGATCACAAAAGCGCCGCCACGATGAGATATCCTGACTAAAGCAGTCACTAAAGCAAGTGCCAAGCCAATCGCAAAAGATATCAACGCTAACGGGATCGTGAACTTAACTCCAGCAGAAAGTATCTGGGGCAGTGAATAAGTAATAATATCCCACATAAAAAATAATTTCTCCTAACTTTTCAAATTAATGATAATTCTTTTAACAAATACAACTGTTAACAAACCAAAGAAAGCTTATTTATCAACTAAACATATCAAGCATAGTATATCATCTATCACTTTTTGAATGAAAAAATAAGTATCAACTGATTTAAAAAACAGTGCTAGCCAAACCCATTATCTAATATACTACTTTCCTTTCATTTTGTTAGCAAATTTTTTAACTTTTATATTGATCGATTTTCTACTTGTTATGAAACGCGTTCCACAAGATAAACTATGTAGTGGACATAGAATTATTAAACATTGGCTCAAAAACCAAAAGTAAAGGAAGATAAATCTCATGATCAAACACATATTTTTAGATATGGATGGAACTTTATTAAATAGTGCAGGAGTAGTCAGTGCCAACAATATTGTTGGGATCAAAGATAGTGGACTAAAAGCAACTTTAGTCTCAGCCCGTGCACCGATCGAAATGGCAGCCGCGATCACACAGTTAGGTTTAACTGCACCCCAAATCGCTTTTAATGGTGGAATGATATTTCAGCCTCAGGTTAACGGCACTAATAAAATCATGGAAGCCTATCCGATTAAAAGTCAAACTAGTTTCCAACTTATTTCTTGGCTCAACCAACATTACCCAGACGTTTGCTTAAGTTATTACACTAAGGATCGCTGGATCACAGATAAGATCAACTCTGGCATCGAAATTGAAATGAAGTTGACCGGCTTAAAACCAAGCTTGACCGCTCACAGAACTCTGAACTCTGACGCCCAAAATGGCATTTTTAAAGTAATGTTGATCATATTAGACAAAAATGTTTTATTAAAAGTTCAGGCAGAATTGTTAGCCCTTGGGTTAGAAGGAATCACTATCCAACAATCAGGTACTTCTTATTTGGAGATCACTAGTCAAGACGCTACTAAAGCACGGGGGTTAGCATACATTATGCACGAACAAAACTTACTTAAAGACCAAACAGCTGCTTTTGGTGACGGACATAACGATTTACCAATGCTGACAGCTGTGGGGACCCCGATCGTCATGGGGAATGCACTTGAAGTTATCAAAACCGCTGGCAAGTTTATCACAAAAACTAACGATGAAGATGGTGTAGCATACGGTATCAAAAACTTTATTAATGGACCTAAAGTAGAGATGTCACATATTTAAAAGACAAAAAATGAAACAGTTAAATTTAACTAACCAGACAAATTCTTTTTACATGGTATAGTAAAGGTGAACAAATATTGCATCTAGGGAGCTTTTGCATGACAAATATTAGAGACATTGCTAAACAATCCGGTTACTCAGTTACGACCGTTTCACGTTATTTAAACCAAAATGGCTATGTTTCTGAAGCGGCAGCACAAAAAATCAAAGAAGTGATCACAAAGTTAGATTATGTGCCAAATTCGATCGCACGAGATTTAAGTATTGGCCAGACTTCGACTATTGGTGTGGTCGTACCACACATGCACCATCCTTACTTTACCCAATTAGTCGCCGGGATCATGGAAGCTGCATTTGCTAAGCAAATCAATGTGACATTATTGCAGTCAAAATATGATGCACAACTCGAAATTAAATATCTAAAGCAACTACATCAAAAAACTTACGATGGGTTAATATTTACTTCTCACGGTATCTCACTAACCGAAATGGTCAAATATCAAAAATATGGCCCGATCGTTTGCTGTGAAGATCCAGGAGAAATTAATTTATTGGCTGCTTATACGACACGGGAAACCACCTACCTTCAAGCTTTTACTCACTTAAAAAAGCACCATTTTACCAATATTGGGGTCATGTTGAGCCGGCCATATGAACTTAGTGCTACTAGTAAGCTAACTTTAGATTGCTATCAGCAAGTTTTCGAGCATTATCCTAATAAGGATTTATTACAAACGACTACTACTACTTATTCAGATGGGTATCAAGGAGCGTTAAAATATTTAAAATTAAGCTCCCAACCAGATTTCATCTTTACAAATGGTGACGATATTGCTGCTGGCGTTCGCCAGTGCTATCTAGACCACAACCATATCGTGCCACCATTAATGGGGCAAGAGAATCAATTAGCCAGTCAGTTAATGCAAATATCTACGATCGACCATCACTTTAAACAAGTCGGTGCGCAGGCGTTTCATCTTCTATCTTCTCCAAAGATCAAACAAGTTCCTGTCACTGCTGAACTAATAATTCGATAAAAAAATACTCCACTAGTAGTTTTAATTTCGACTACTAATGGAGTATTTTCTTTTATATTTTACTTATTTCCTATTTAATTATTCTTCTACAAGTTCAGGCGCGTCATCTGAAGTATAAACTGGGAAGATCTTATTTGGGTTAAGGATCAAGTTAGGGTCAAAGGCTAATTTAACACGACTCATCAATTTGACATAATCAGTGCCATAGAAGTCTTCGAAGTAGTCTTTACGAGCATAGCCAATACCATGTTCACCAGACATTTCACCATCAGATTCTTTAGCAACTTTATACAAAGCCTTTAAGACGCGGTCTGTTTTTTCACCAAACTCTGCATCTGAATAATCATCTTGACAAATATAAATGTGTAGGTTTCCATCGCCTGCATGTCCGAAGTTAGGTAATCTGATTTGTTCTTTTTCAGAAACAGCAGCAACTTCTTTTAAAACTAATGGGATCTTGTTGATCGGTACAACCACATCAGCTTCATCCATTGCTGTTGTGGTTTCTTGAACCGCTGTTTCAAATTGAGAACGTGCATCCCAAACTTCCTGTGCGACTGGATCCCCAGCTTTCATGATCAAAGTATTAGTAACTTCGTTTTCTTTAGCTACGTTCACAAGGTCAGCCAATTCGCCATCGACCATCTTGTCATCATTACCGTCAAAGCTGACCATCAAATAACCACTACCATTTTTAACAGGGAACTCTTGATCAGCATATTCTTCCCATTTTTCAACAACTTCTTGACTGAAATATTCCACACTCGTTGGTGTTAAGCCCGCCGCAAAGACCTTTGGAACAGCTTGAATAGCACGCTGAATGTCAGGGAATGATAAGAGGATCGTCTTTTCGTAACGTGGACGTGGAATTAAACGAAGAACAACTTCTGTCACAACAGCTAATGTACCCTCACTACCAATGATCAAGTCTTTGATATCATAACCTGAACTATTCTTGACAGTTTTATGGCTACAATTGATTTGTGTACCATCAGCTAAAATAGCTGTTAGACCGCGAACGTGTTCTCTTGTCGTTCCATATTTAACTGCCTTCATACCGCCGGCATTAGTGCTCAAATTACCGCCGATCGCAGCCCACTTCATAGCGGGAGAAGGAACATAAATAAATGGTTCACCTTGCAAATATTCTTCAATGTCACGGATCCGCAAACCAGCCTGAACAGTCAGTGTTAGACTACCTGGGTCATATTCCAAGACTTTATTCATCTTGATCATATCAATGGCAATTCCGTGTTCAACCGAAATATTAGCTCCCATCAAGCCTGTAGCATTCCCACGTACAGCAACTGGGATATGATGCTCGTTAGCATATTTCATAACAGCAGATACTTCATCATTGCTGATCGGTTGTACCGCTACATCAGGTGCAGATTTTTTACCGTTAAATTGGTCATGATCATAGTGCTTAGTCGTAGGATAGAAAAATCTATCTTCTGGAATAATCTTCCGTAATTCCGCAATGTCTGCTTCTGTAACCTTAGAATAATTCATGTAAAATCCCTCTCCTTATAAATAAAAGTTAAATTAGCTAAATTTAATTATTATAATATAAATATATTATAAAACGTTTTCGTAAACGTTTTCAATAGTAAAGTGATTATTTATGAATTTTCTAAAAAAACTTAGAAACAACAATTACCTACTTCACATATCTGCCAAAAATTTTTAAACCTGTTTCGATCTCAGTGTCCTGCTTTTTTAACAAACAAAGCTTAAAATAGCACCGAATTCATTATTAAAATCATTTCACTATCTTTCACAATCAAAGGCTTATCCCACTGATATATAAAGCTAACCACTTACTAAATCTGAACATCTATAGTATACAATATTTGTTATATAATTTACAATCCTTTTTAGAAAACGTATACAATTCATTTGATCTAATTACATCCATCTACTTAAACATTTAACCTAAGTTTATTTTTAACAAGAAGAAAAATATTACCTTTATTTCTCCACGGCGTTTATTGTCATACCTCAAGCCTATTATTACAATAAAAATAATCGATACAAACAAACATATAAAAAAGCTTCTAGTAACAACGAGATAACTTAAAAGTGATCCCATTATTACTAATAAGCTTACCAACATCATTCTTTAATTTGGCTAATTGCTTCTTCTAACATTTTAAGCTGCAAAATGGTTTCTTCATCCTTAACAGTTTTTTCTTGTCCCTCAGTTAAGGTCGCATAAATATCTTCATATACTCGACTATAATCGCCAACTTCAGATGGTACTTTTTCTTCATGATATTGCCCTTGTTCGTCCACATAAGTCAAAGTCCCATAATGTTCTGGTCGATCGACCCCAAAATCGGCATGCTCCGGCATATAAAACATTTTAAGATGTTCTTCTTGGCGATCTTTCGTTTCTTTAACAAACATTCCTTTTTGCCCATAGACAACAAAACTGGGACGTGGCTTGATCCGGAAATAACTTGATTTAACTGAAACCTTCAATCCACCATAATAAAGATCAATATCAAAATAATCATTCATACGGCCAGTACCTAATAATTGACGAATATCATAGTGTACGTTGTCTGGCTTGCCAAATAATGAAATAACCTGGTCTAAAGTATGACAAGCGTGACTATAAACAAAACTGTCTGCCTGTGAAAATTCATGTGTATTTTGCGGTACTTCGGGACGAAAATAGTCAAAATGCATTTCAATTTCTGTTAAATCGCCTAAAACTCCACTATTGATCACCTTTTGAACAGTTAAAAAGTCAGAATCATATCTGCGATTTTGATAACATTGGATGAACAAATTTTTTTGTTTAGCTAAAGCAAATAATTCCTCAGCTTCCCCAACAGTTTGTGTAAATGGCTTTTCAACTAAAACATTTTTACCATGTTCTAAAACTTCTTTCGCATATTGATAATGAAATTTCGGTGGTGTTGAGATAACGACTAGGTCGATTTCAGGATCATCGTATATTTCATTAATATCGGTAGTGTAATGAACTCCATCGGTTCGTTTCCAATCATCTTTCAAATGACGTGAAAACATAGTCTTTACGCGGAATTTATCTGGTAATTTTAAGACAAATGGCAGGTGGTACCGGTTTGCACTTTTCCCATTTCCAATAAAAGCTATATTTAACACTTTCGTAACCTCCATTATTTTATGAATTGAACTACTTATTTATTTTAACAAACTAATTACTAACAGCACTAATCCTGAATAATTCATACTTTGTTTCGTAAAGGTAATTTGTCCCTTTTAACGTTTAATTTAGCTCAAATTTAGTCCGCAACTATTTTTGAGTGTATTTGAGCTATTTTTAAGACAATTTTATTTTTGATTGGTATCAAAAGAGTAAACTACCCCCTTGATCGTACTTAAATTTTTTAAATTGTCTTTTTTAATTACTAGTGAGCTGAAATTCTTGAATCCTAAACAATGTTTGCCAGTATAAATCATCAAAAACATTGGTACTAGAAAGATGCAGCCATAATTTACGTGCATGTTGGGTGACTCTGCCGGCCAAATGAAAGAGCTTGAAACGTAAAGTGGCGCTCGTTGCGTTCCCTAATTCAGCTGGGAAAACCAGTTTTTTCATGGCTTGAACCAAGTTATAAGCCACACCGGCGAGTAACATTCTAAACTGATTAGCCGTAAAACTGGAACTATCCGTTTTATCAAAGGCAAAGCCACTTTTAACTTCTTTGATCAGATCCTCCATGGCTCCACGTTGGTGATAGAGTTCAAAGACGTCACTGGCAAAAGCCAGCTCCAAGTTAGTCACGATAAATTCGTGTTTAAAGAGTAGCTCGCCAGCAGGGCGAGTCGATTTAATGATCACGGGGTAAGCGCGCCCCCAAGTGTCCGGTTGGTAATCTGTCAAACGGTGCCACTGGACATCCTTTTCGGCGAAGTCTTCCGCAGGTTTCCCCACATGGATCAAGTGCTCGGCAATCCGTTGTAGTTTTGGATTAGCCTTGAGACGGATTGTAAACTTTGCCCCAACTTCTTCACAGGCGGCATAAATTTCTGGCTTGGCAAAACCCGAGTCAGCCCGGACTAGTACATCTAAAGCAGCGTATTGTTGCAGTAGCGGTTTCAAAAAATCTTCCGCATTTTTGGAAGTGTATTCGTTACCTGGCCGTAATTTAGCTCCTAAGAGACAACCCGAAAAACCATCAAAAGCCAACAGGGGATGATAGCCGTTCGTTTGATAATGAGTGTTAAAAGCACTGCCTTCTTGTTGCCCGAAAGTATCAGCGTGAGTTGAATCAAGATCAATGATCAGTTGTCGTTGCTTCTTTTGCATGATCACCAATTGCGCTAACTTGGCGACTAATTTTGTGATCCCGGCCAAGTCGGCTGCGGAAATTTGGTTAATAAAGCGTGAAAGAGTCGGTTGCGAAGCAACTAAATTATCTAAAACGAGTCTAAAGCTCAGGTCTGCGGTCAGCTTATTAGCAGCGGTATCGTTGAAATAGCCTGCAATTAGCTGCGTTAACAGCTGTTTAAATAAGTGGTTCTTATGGTACCTATAGAACTTACGGGTTTCTTTAAAATGGAGAGTTTCTTTCAAAAGGCGCTGAAAGTGGATCTGATGCATAAATTCAGCCACTAAAATTAGACCCGCATCATTAGATAAATGACCTCCATTATTAGAAAGTACCAAATTTTTGTTGAAGTTAACGGTTTGTTGTTGTAAAGTCGACATATGGAGCACTCCTATTCTATGTTGGTTTTAGACGACTTAACCATAGCACAGGATGTGCTCTTTTTATACACCCAAAAGGTGTTTAATGTGAGGCGGTACAAATGGCAGTACACTAATGTCGAAACAAGAAACAGTTAAACATATGAATTATTCAGGCTAATAACTAAACCAAAAAGTTTCACGTGAAACAATTTAGAAAAAGCCAGCCCACCCTTCCCTACATTCGTGTAAGTTACGCTATTTTAAAAAAGTACTCTTTTTGATCAAAAAAATTTGTTGCAACCATTTTTTATTAAGAGTAAATTGTTTTATTGTAAGTTTTTATTATCAAAGATCTGTTCCATTGATACATCTGTTTGAGAGAAGGAAATTGAATTGGAAAACACTAAGAAAAACTTCATTAGTTGGCCAGTCCTTGCTATGATGGGATTTGTCACAGTCATTGGTTTTGAAGACATTATGTACAACTTCAAAAACCAAGGGATGGGCGTGATCACATCATGGGTCATCATGATGATCTTGTATGTCGCACCTTATTCTTTAATGGTCGGACAACTCGGCTCCATCTTTAATTCTGAAGGTGGGGGTTTAAGTTCTTGGATCAGAGGTACTAATAATGAATTTTTAGGTTATTTTACAGCCTGGACATATTGGGCCGCTTCGATCCCATACGTAGTTGATACTGCTCAATCAGTCATTGTTGGCTTCGGCTGGGCTTTCACAGGAGACTATAAATTTCAGGCCAACATGCCTAATTCAGAGTTCACACTTTTAACTTTTATTGTATTTATCGCATTTATTTTTGTTCAACGACATTTGTCTAATTCTATGGAAGTTTTATCGACTATCGGTGGGATAGCAATGTTTGCAATGACAGTTCTCTTCATTATCATGTCCGTTACAGGTTTAATGAAGTCTGGTGGTCATATGGCAACACAACCAATGAACATCCATACTATCATTCCAAAATTCGATCTCAAATACTTAACTACTATTGGGTTGCTGATCTATGCAATTAACGGTTGTGAGTTGATTGCTCCTTATGTAACACAGTTAAAAAAGCCGAAAACAGAATTTCCTAAAGCTATGCTAACTTTAGTTTTAATGACCACATTTTTGACCATCTTTGGTTCTTTTTCACTTGGTATCTTCTTTGATGCTAATAATTTACCAAATGATTTAAAGATGAATGGTGACTACTACGCTTTCCAGGCGCTTGGCCAACAATATGGTGTGGGTAATCTTTTCATGTACATTTATGCTTGGACAGCAGTTATTTATATGTGTGCTCGACTGGCTGTTTTATTAGACGCAATGACCAGAATGTTAATTTCAGATACTGGTAAGAAATACATGCCAAAATTCCTACGTAAAACTAATAACGCGGGATTACCCGTAAATGGCTACTTGTTAACTACCGTACTTTCCGGTTTTATTATGTTATTAGGTGTATTCCTGCCAGAAATGAACGATATTTTTAACTGGTTACTTAACTTGAACGGTATTATTTCACCGGGTGTTACTTGTTGGGTCTTTTATGCATTTATGCGTGTTCGCAAAAACTCACATAAATTTCAGTCAGATTATACATTTATTAAAAACGATAAACTGGCATATAGTTTTGGCTTATTCTTATTAGTAGTGACTGCTATTGCGACTGTTTTCAGTATCGCTCCGCAAGATGTAGCAGCATATAGCGGAACTTGGTGGTATGAGCTATCCATCAATATCATCGCTGTCATTATTTTGATCGGCTTGGGTGCGATCTTGCCTTTGATCCGTAAACGCGAAGAAAAATATGGTGATGCATTTGACCACATACAATGGACTATTATGATCAGCTTAACTATTGTAGCCATTGTCTCGATCGTTTGGCTAGGAGGTACAAATTATTCAGCCAAAATTGCACTGATTTCTTTAATCGCATGCACTTGCCTACTACTCTTATGGTTAGTCGGTCGTAGAAAACCCATAACTTCAAAGCAATAAAATATTTAAAAGAAATAGCATAAAGTCCCCCAAGTTGGTGCGGGAACTTTATGCTATTTCTTTTCTAACTAAAATCAATTAATTGCTAAGGGAACTTTATGCGTTGGACTTGGGTATTCTTGATCCAATTTATTTAACTCATCTGAGGAAAGTTCAAGCTCAGTTGCCTTTACATTAGCTTCAACATGCGAAGCCTGACTGCTTTGAGGAATAGCGATCGTATTGCCATCTCGGATAGTCCATGCTAGTAAAACCGCATGTGCGCTAACATTATGTGCAGCAGCAATTTGTTTAACAACTTCATTGTCCAACATTGTTGTCCCAAGTTCATTACGCAGTCCACCAACTGGACTATAAGCGATCAATGGCAAATCATGTTGCGCTTGCCAGTCAGTGAGGTCATACTCGATCCCACGTGTTTCAATATTATACAGGTCTTCATTAGCGGCTGCATTGGACCCCGCTGGTAATTGCCATAATTCTTTTAAATCAGCAACATCAAAATTAGACACACCCCAAGCGCGGATCTTACCAGTTTCTTTTAGCCTATCTAATTCACTGATCGTTTCTGACAGCGGTGTGCCTCCACGCCAATGGTACAAATAAAGGTCCAAATGATCAGTTTGAAGTCTTTGCAAACTAGCATCTAAATGTTCTTCCATTTTAGCTTTAGAAGCATTTGAAGGCAAAACTTTAGAAATCAAAAATACACTCTCACGGTCATATGGTTGCAAAGCTTTTCCAACCAGTGTTTCAGAATTACCAGAGCCGTACATCTCAGCTGTATCGACTACTTTTGCCCCTGCATCAAGTCCTGCACGAATAGCATTGATTTCCTGTTCTTCTTTTGCAGGATCGTCACCCATGTGCCAAGTACCGATACCAATTGCTGGTAATGCATGACCTGAAATAGTCACTGTTTTCATTTTGATCCTCCTTTGAAAATCCTAAAGAACTTATCATATCTGTTATATTATCAGTCTAAATCAAAATAGAAGTCTTATTCAATCAATACGTTTTAAAATTAGCTCTTGGACAAACAAAATAATCATCAAGAATTTAACCTAACAGAACTAAACAAACCTATCCAAAAATTAAACCTGTAAGCAAAAAAGCGAACTCCAAAATGGCTCGCTTTTTTAATTCTATTTTTTAGTTCTGAAACCTGCGTCCAATATGAACTGTAAATCTATCGCAGAACAAATTAGTCTTAGGAGACTCTTACTGTTTCCAATTCAAAAAGGCGACTCATCAAAAAAAGCCACCCGCTCCATTCAGGAACAAGCAGCTTAAATCAGCTAGACCAATTACTTTTTAACTTTAATAATTTATTTCATCAATATAACTTAATAAAGAACCAAAATGATGAACTGCCTTATTGCTCCTAATTGCATAATCTAGGTATGCTAAAGACTATACTATCGTTTTTTACTATACCAAGAATTTTTAAAAACTTATCCTAATCCTTTATTACTATTACATTCCAAAAGACTATTTGACCTCTGGTACAGTCATTGATCCAGCAGGAAAAACAATTACACTTGCATTAGGCCCCTTCTGTTTAACTGCTTCTTTAAAAGCACTATTTAAATCATGAAATGGCCTAAAATGTACATTTTGCATTTCTTGCTCAGTTAAATCAGTAACTGCCCAAGTTTCCGCCCAGGTATCAATCTGCGCCATTTTTGCAGCTTTATGATAACCTAACTGCCAACTATTATGGATTTTGTCTAAAACAGCTTGAGCATCTTTCTCGGAACTTAACAAATTATAAAAGGGTTTTGGCCCAATTCCTGTCCTACACTTAGCCACAAGTATAAGAATACCCTCCTGTTTCAAGGCAAGTTTACCATTATCTAACGCTTTTTGTGATTGATATAAATCTACATCCATTGGATAAGGAGCAGCAGTAATTACAATATCAGCCTTATGAGGGATCTGTACATTATAGACCTCTTTTGACTTATCGATCCCCGCATAAAAAGCAGTCGATAAATTACCCGTAGTAATCGCATAAATATCATGATTACTATCTAAAACTGCCTCAATGGCAAAAACGTCAATATTTTGTAAAACTTTCATTGCATCCATCATATCTTCATGAACTGGGTTTCCATCAAGTTTTAAAGCACGTGCAGAATCCTGCAGTGCCAAATAATGATTTTGGGAAATTGTATCATAAGAAGCAACGCCAGGTAGAAATGATTTCCTACCTCCAGTATAACCCGCAAAATAATGAGGCTCGATCGAACTGATAGGTATTACTTTTTTTGCTTCCGCCACAATTTTATTGATATACATTTTTGTCCCATTAGAAGAATTTCCTAAAAAATCCATCTTATCATTTTTACAATCATGACAATGAATCAAATCTTTTTTCTTTAAATCTTGATAAATATCAGTTCCAAATATAAAGTTATATTCCTCTTCTGTCGGCGCACGATGTACTCCAGTCGCAATTATAAAATAAACATTTTTGTCTTTTATTTTTGGATAGATATGTTTTAAAATTTTGGCAGTTGGTGTTGGCCTCGTACCATCATTAATAATAAACACAATTCTTTCATTAGTATCAATAAATTTTTCAAAGGACTCCGAATCGAATGGATTTTCTAAAGCATGATCAATTTCTTGATTCTCATCAACTTTATTAACGTGATTAGGATTAAAAACACCCGTTAATTGAGAATCATTCACATCAATTAAAAACTTTTCATCCTTACCATAGGGTACATTAACTTCCAATCATTTCGCCTCCTAACAAAATATCTTTGACATTATAAAAATTATTATCCCAACAAAAAACAAATGACAATTTTAATTTTTACCAGATCCCGATAACTTTCGTCCATAATGTTCCGACACCTAGCCAGATAACCATGTACACTAGTCCTAATACGAAGTTCATCTTCCACCATTCAGGCTGAGTAACATATTTTGAACCAAAGTAAATTGGTGCAGGTCCAGAAGCATAATGTGTTGTAGAACCAGCCAAGTTACCAAAGAAACCGAGCATCAAGGCTGCTAAAACAGGTGGCACACCAGCAGCGATCGAAACACCGAGCAATGCAGCATACATCGCACTAACATGGGCTGTCGCACTAGCAAACATGTAATGACTGTAGAAGTAGATCAAGATCACAAGTAACAAGACTAAGAACCAATTCATGTTACCTAAACTGTTAACGATCAGTTTACTGAACCAAGGAATAAAACCAAGTTTGTTAAGTTGAGTAGCCATCATAACTAAAACAGAGAACCATGTTAATGTATTCCAGGCACCAGTTTCTTTCAAAACATCCTGCCAGTTCAAAACACCCGTCAATAGCAGTAAAGCAAGGGCAGCAAATGCTGTAGTTGTTGCATCAATATTGGTCAAACTACCTGTCATCCACGAAATCAAAGCCAAGACAAAGATCACAGTCATGACTTTTTCGGCCTTAGAAAATTGACCCATTTCTTTTAACTGGTCATCAGCCCACTGTTTAGCATTTGGAGTTTCCTTGATTTTTGGCGGATACATTTTATAAATGATGAAAGGTATTAAAACTAAGGAAATAATACCAGGAACTAAGGCTGCCAAAAACCAGCTCATCCAACTAATATTGACATTGGATTCACCGGCAAATGCTTGTGCCAAAGGGTTACCAGCCATCGCTGTTAGAAACATTGCAGAAGTAATAATATCCCCATGGTACTCCGCAAAAATCAGGAATGAACCAATTTTCTTACGTGATTCATCACTATCTGGTTTAGAACCAAAGGCATCAGCTAAAGATTCAATGATCGGATAAACAACACCACCAGCACGCGCTGTGTTACTTGGTGTTGCAGGCGCTAAGACTAAGTCAACGCCGATGATCGAATAGGCTAGATTCAAGGTTTTTTTACCAAACAACGACACGAAATTTAACGCGATCCTTCGCCCCAGTCCGGTTTTAATAAACCCACGTGAGATGAAGAAAGCCATTGCGATCAGCCAGATACTACTATTACCAAAACCAGCAACGGCAGTATCAATATCAACTACATTTGTTAAAACTAAGACTACAAAACCAATGATCGAAACTGCTCCGATCGGCAGTGGCTGAGTAATACACCCAACGATCGTTGCCAAAAAGATCGCGAACATTCTCCACGCAGCAACTGAAAGAGCTGCTGGGCGTAATGGAGTACAGAACCATAAGACTAAACCGATCGCAACCGGCCAAAAGAATTTTTTGTACTGTTCTTTACTCAATAACACATATATCACCTTTCCTTGTGATAATTCTATTGTTATCTTTGATCAGTGAACTTAAGTTTTAGGGTTGAACCAAATCTAGGATCTAGATAAAAAAATCAGCCAAACTACGCATACTTCTTTTTCTAGGACATTAGCCATAAATCAACTTTAACTAGAAAAAGTAAGCCGCCATAGTTTAGCTAATTTAAACTTTACCTAATTTCATAACCTTAGGCATCGTCCATGATCAAACTACATAATCTATTTTAAATTTGCCAAATATTTATAAGCTTGCTGACCAGTTTGACGTCCGAAAACAACTGTTTCGGCGATCGAGTTACCACCGATCCGGTTGTTACCATGTAAACCACCAGCAACTTCACCTCCGGCAAACAAACCAGCGATCGGTTGGTCACTTTCTGTCAATACATGTGTCTTAGCGTCGATCTTCAAACCGCCCATCGTGTAATGGACTGCGGGGGCAATATGAATAGCTTCGTAGCCACCATGATCGATCGTTTGATCCATTCCAGAATCACGACCAAAGGCACTATCTTGTCCACTTGTGACAGCTTCATTCCAGCTAGCAACTGTAGCTTGTAATGTCTCAGGATCAACATCAATATTAGCTGCTAAGTCTGCTAACGAATCACCATGCTCGACCAGACCAATATGGTCATAAAAGTTAATTGCAGGGACATTTTCACGAATCCCAGAATCATAGATCAAATAAGCACTCTTTTCTGGTAGTTCATTGATCGCGTTCGTAACGTTTTTACGTGTGTCTAATTCGTTGACGAAACGCTCCCCTTTGGCATTGACCAAGATCGCACCTTCACCACGAGTAGCTTCACCGATCAAATAAGCATGTCCAGTATCTTGTTGAACGGTTGGATGAACTTGCACTTGGTCCATATCAACTAAACCAGCACCAATTTCTGTAGCTAATTTGATTCCATCACCCGTTGCACCGGCTTGGTTAGTTGTATCGTAACCATCCAAGTCAGGACGATATTTCTTCAGCAATTCTTTATTAGCACCAAAACCACCAGTTGCCAAAATTACAGCTTTAGCGGAAATTTCTTTGGTCTCATCATTTGGTAATTGCACATCCAAGCCTGTGACTTTATCTCCATCAGCTAATAATTTATCAACCTTGACTTTAGCAAATAACGGGATCTCTTCTTTTTCAACTTGTTTGAGCAATTCAGTTACCAAGTAACCACCAATTGCAGCCTTGCTGGCAGGACGATGTGTCCGCTTGATCTTCATTCCACCCGTGATCGTAATATCATTTAATTCGATCCCACGGTCTGCTAACCAGTCGATAGCTAACGCACCATGTGAAGTGAAATAGTTCAGCATTTCTTTATTATTTAAACCGCCGCCACCTTTGAGTGTTTCTTGATAAAAGTCTTCAAAGCTATCGACAATATGGTGTTGCAGCTGAAAATCTGTTTCGGCTGCATTCATCCCAGAAGATGCCCGGTTAGTGTTACCGCCCATTTTATCCATCTTTTCTAAAATGACTGGCGACAAGCCCAATTCTTTAGCTTGCAATGCAGCTACCATTCCGGTACCACCAGAACCAATGATCACTAAATCGTAACTATCTTTCATTTCTTTTAAATCTGTTGGCTTAAAAATATATTTTGCCATTATTTAAATTCACTCCCTTAATAATAGGAATCATGTTTTATACAGGTTGCATGAACCAAAAGTCTGCTAGTGCTCGGCTTCTAACCGCATTTCTCCACCCTGTTTTTCTTAGTCGGGTTGCGCAAGCCAGACAATTCCGCTTATCCAAGCTGTGCATCATAGTACTAAAACCGTACTATAATTCCCAGCTCCGATAATGCTCATTGTCTGACCGGCTTGCTCCACCCTGTTTTCTTAGTCGGGTTTCGAGAAACAGAAAGCTCCGTCTATCCAACTTCAGCATCATATTGCTTAAACCCGCAATATAATGCTGAAGTCCGATAATACTCACTTTCTACCGTTTCGCTCCACCCTGTTTTTAAATATTCGTCATCTTCAATGGGTCTACCCATTCGTCAAACTGTTCTTCTGTCAACTTGCCTGATGCTAATGCTGCTTCTTTCAATGTTGTTCCATTCTTATCAGCATCCTGTGCGATCTTGGCACTATCATGATAACCGATGTGTGGTGACAAAGCAGTTACAGTCATCAATGAATTCTTAACTAATTCAGTCATTCTTTCTTCGTTAACTGTCAAGCCATGGATCATCTTATCAGCGAAACCTGTGATCGTTCCCCTCAGTAAATCAGCCGATTCAAGGAAAGCTTCGATCAAGACTGGCTTGTAAACATTCAACTGGAAGTTACCTTGTGAAGAAGCCATATCAACTACTACATCGTTACCCATAACACGTACAGCCGCCATTGTAATTGCTTCAGCCTGTGTTGGGTTAACTTTACCTGGCATAATGGATGAACCTGGTTCATTAGCAGGGATATTTAATTCGCCATAAGCAGCACGTGGGCCACTTGCCAAGAAGCGAACGTCATTCGCGATCTTCATGCAGTCAGCTGCCAAAGTCTTCATGGCACCGTGAACTACATTCAACCCAGAATGTGCTTCCAAACCATCAAACTTGTTTGTATCAGCATTGAATGTGACTCCGTAGATCTCACTAACTTTCTCAGCAATGTCGGCAGCAAAATGCGGATCGGCATTCAAACCAGTCCCGACAGCTGTTCCGCCCATTGGGAATTCAAGTAAAGTATCATCAAGTTTTTCCAAGTAGTCTAAGTCATGTTCTAACATGCTGACCCAACCACTAACTTCTTGTCCAAATGTCAATGGAGTGGCATCTTGCAAATGAGTCCGTCCAACTTTAACGACTCTCCAGTATTTGTCTTGTTTGACCTTTAATTCGTCGATCAAATGGCTCACTGCTTTTTCTAGCTTTTTCACAGCGACACTGGCTGTCATATTCATCGCTGTTGGGAAAATATCATTGGAACTTTGTCCGCGGTTAACATCGTCATTTGGCAAAATTTCTGTGCCATCTGCTAATTTTGTAGCTAAATGTGCAACTACTTCGTTAACATTCATATTTGTCTGAGTACCTGAACCAGTTTGATAAACTTTAAGCGGGAAGTCAGCACGTAGTTTCTCGTCAGATAAGTCTAACAAAGAATCGATTGCTTTAATGATCGGTGCCGTTTTTTCCTTGGGTAATTGGCCTTCTTTTTCGTTAGATTGAGCTGCTGCTTTCTTGATCTGCAACAAAGCTTTAATAATTTCCAATGGGATATAACTACCAGTTGGGAAATTATTTCTACTCCGTTCAGTTTGTGGTCCCCACAATGCAGTTGCAGGTATCTCAACTTTTCCAAGTGTATCTTCTTCTACTCTAATATCTTTAGTCATAAATATGTGACCTCCTATAAAATGTCTTACACTTACAAAATAACAAAATCAGAATCTCTAACTGTTTCTGCTCTTCTCCCAAAAAATTGATCAATAGGTCGTATATGTGTTACCTATTTCACATATACCGGTAAAAAAATTTTCCTAGGTACCCCTTTCTTTACAAATTTATAATAGCGGTGAAAAGTGTGTATAGTCAAACATGTCAGATGTCATAAATAACTTTTATAAGTGCCGTTAGATAGCGTTTTCAAAGGTACCATCAGAAAAAATAAATTTATATTACAAAAATAAGTTATTAATTACACAAAAAAATTTGGTGTCCATTTCGAATTTATCATCCTTGGACACCAAATTAATATTGTAACTTGTCTTTTATTTTTAATAATTGTGTAACTAACTCCCACTCTTGATTTTTCAATAAATAATTTTTTCTCGTTACGATCGAAATATTAAACTTATCGTCGAACTCATCTGTAAGTGGTGTACTTTTTAGCTTATCTCCTAAGGCAACTGCGTCTCCCACTAATAAAGCAATACCAGAATTTTGTTCAACCATTCTTTTTAAAATCGAGATACTTTGTGTTTTAAAAATAATATTAGGCATAAAACCAGCTCGACTAGAGTAATGCTGTAAAACTTTGCGATGAATAAACTTGCTATCTAACGAGATAAATTGCTCACCTTTTAAATCAGAAAAAGAAACCTCAGTATAGTTATTAAGCCAGTGTTTATTAGAAGAAATTATTGCAAAATCACGACTAGTGATCCGTGTTGCAGATAGCCTTGGATCATTGATCGGGGCAAAACTGCCCAATAATCCAATATCTATTTTCCCATCGATCAGGTCTTTCGTTAACTGCTCAGACCCTGACTCATCAACTATCATATTTTGCAACAAGTTTTTTTCATTTAATTCAGGAACTACCAAAGGTAAATACAAGTTGCCAATAATTGGAGGTAGACCAAACCTGATTTTTTCTTGAGAAAAATTATTGATCTCAATTTTTGCAAGCTGAACTTCGTTTAATATGCTAGTTGCATGTTCATATAAAATTTTCCCAGGAGAAGTTACTTTTAAAAAGTTCTGAGAGTGATCCCGGTAGATCAGTTGAATATGTAAACTACTTTCCAAACGTTTGATCGCCAAAGTTACCGTCGGCTGCTTCACATTAAAATGCTTGGCTGTCTCGGTAAAACTTCCAACTTGACACAGATAACAGAAATATCTTAAATCCTTTAATTTCATTCTGGTACCTCCTCGTAAACGTTTGAGATCATTAATATTGTAGCAGACATACCTAACTTAAGCTAAATTCTTCTTAATTTATATGTAAAAAGCCGCCTATTATGTCTTAAATAAACGGCCTAAATTCCATAAAAACACAAAATAACTACGACAACTTAAATTGTTCCTGAATAGCGGCTATCGCTTTGTTGTACATGTTATAGTAGGAAACTTGGTTATCTGTAGCTAACTTACGTACTGACTCAAATTCTGGAGTCACTTTAACTAATTTTTTATGGTAATAACCCTTCTTAACTTTTAACACGCCCTCATTCAAATTAATTTCCGAAAAATCACGTGTTAAAATTGCACGTTCTTTAAAAATAGAACGAACTCCAAAGGTTGTTGTTTCAAATAACAATCTCTTTTTAAAATATTCTGCATCTTCTATTTTACACAATAATGTAATTTGATATGCTGGGCGGCCTTTTTTCATAATTATTGGCGAATAGTACATATCTAACGCCCCATCATTCATTATGTCTTGTAAAAGGTACCCTAAACCTTCACCACTCATATCATCAAGTTCACAGGATAACTCACACACCTTATTAACCGTATTGTCAGCTGTTTCATCGGTATCAAATAACACTGCTCGTAACACGTTAGGATGATCAAATTTCTTGTTACCACCACCATAACTGCTTTTCAGAACAATTCCTTGCATACTATTAGAAAAAGAAGTTGCAAAAGTCTTTACAATAGCAGCCCCAGTAGGCGTTGTTAATTCACCAGCCACGTCAAAGTCCTGTAGTGGAACTCCTTGTAAAATTTCTAATGTTGCTGGTGCAGGAACAGGATAAAGTCCATGAGCGACCTTTACTTTCCCATACCCGGTTACTACAGGTGTACTGACAACCTGTTCTATTCCCAACCTATCAAGTGCAACGCAACTACCAATAATGTCTACTAATGAATCAACAGCTCCCACTTCATGAAATGCGATATCTGGAACAGGTATACCGTGGATCTTACTTTCAGCTTGTGCCACTGTATCAAACATTTTTAAACTTAAATCCTTAACATGCTGACTTAAAGTACTATTTTCTATATTTTCTTTAATAGAGGCATAGTGTGTATGATGATGTTTTCCGCTATCTATATCATTCAGTGTCTTGTCATAAAAATTAAGTTTTAAATGGTTGGCCGTAATTCCGTGTTGATTAATTTTTTCAATTTCTAAATCAAATTTAGGCTCAATAACTTTATTTAATTCATTATGAACATCATCTATATCAACACCCAAGCCACAAAGAGCAGATAAAAACATATCACCCGCGATCCCATAGCCACAATCTAAAAACAAAGTTTTAGTCATCTTTCATTACCATCCTATTCATACGCCTGATCATTAACCCTGCCTGGTAAGCAGCTCCAAATCCATTGTCAATATTAGTTACTGTTATTCCCGAACTACAAGAAGTCAACATAGATAGCATTGTAGTAACTCCTTTTAAATTTGCACCATACCCGATCGAAGTGGGTACAGCAATAACTGGGGCATCAACTAACCCAGACAAAACCGTGGGTAAAGAGCCTTCCATACCAGCCACTGCTACTATCACATCAGCTTTTCTTAACTCATCTTTATAATATAAAAGCCTGTCCAGACCAGCAACTCCAACATCCCATAAATATTTAACATTAATGCCCATCCATTTGGCAACTTCAACTGTTTCTTTGGCAATTCCTAAATCCGAAGTCCCTGCACAAACAACATATAATAATCCTAATTTCAACTTAGGATTTGGAGGCCCAACTGTTAACACTTGGCTTTCTTTATCATACGTTAAACCTGAAATATGTTCCTTTAAATAATCATATTTTTCCGCATTAACTCTTGTTACCAATGCATTTTCTTTCTTATCCAACAGCACTGTTATTATTTGTTCGATTTGTTCTGCAGTTTTAGCACTTCCGTAAACGACCTCAGAATAGCCTTTTCTATGCACGCGATCAACATCTATTTTAGCTGAACCGATATCTACAAATTTCAACGATCATACTCTTCTTTCTGGAAATTATTTTTACAAATTTAAAAGAACTGTTCTATAAAAATCAGAATTACGCTCCTGCCTAAATAAAATGCACTAACATAATTTTGAAAAGAACAGCTCTTTCTAGAAACATAACTATAATCAATAGTCACATAGTATCGTTACTTTAAATAAAGTTACCCGTTATTTTCTGCCAATTCTTCCTTAGACAAAGTGGAATTCATCCGACCACTACGAAAACCTGCTAAATCAACAGCTACAAAATTAAAGCCGAAAGATTCTAATTTTTCGTTAATTTCATCTTTATTCTCAATAACAAATTGAATTTCATTTTCTGGTACTTCAACACGAGCAACATCTCCATGATAACGAACTCTAACATTGCTACAACCTAAAGTACGCAAAAATTTTTCTGAATTCATAACCTGCGCAATACTCTTTAATTCAATTTTTGTATTATATGGGAAACGAGATGATACTGAACAACTAGCAACCTTATTCCAATTTCTTAGACCAATCTTTTTAGCCAAAGATCTAACATCGACTTTATACAAGTCTGCTGTTTGTAATGGACTCAGCACACCAGCTTGCTTCTTAGCTAATAAACCTGGACGATAGTCATCGTTATCATCCATAATAGTGCCGTCTAATACTATATCAAATCCTTTTTCCTTACAGATTTCATTTAAACGACTAAAGAAGATCTGTTTTTGATAATACCATGATTTAGATGTGTTATTCCTAATTTCTTTGTTTTCCAAATACTGTAACTGTGTACCTAAAACGTTGGCCCCCATATCCGAACCTAATTTAATCGCCTTATTATATTCATCATCAGTAAATAATTCTGAATTAGCAACTACTGCTAATACATTTTCTTTACCCAAAACATCTAGGGCTTCCTTTAAAACAAGTGTACTATCGATCCCACCTGAAAAAGCAACTACTACACGATTATAACCAGCCAAGGTATCCTTTAATACAGTTTCCTTTTCGTCCAGATCTTTTGATAATTTTGTTGTACTAATCATAATTAACCTCCTAAATTGGCTTTTTTATTAAAAAACATTCAATATTACTCTTTAATAATCGTAGATACTCCATCTGGAAGCACTGCGATCGAAGAATCAGCGCCGACTGTTTTATCTGCTATCTCAAGTGCTTCTTCAATGGAGCTAGCATATGTCATCTTCATATCTTCAACCATCTTTAAACTACTTGTATCACTAACCACAATAACATGATGGTTTAGCATTACACGAGCTAATATCTGTGCCTGCCATTGATCTTGTTCTGTCTTTTCAGCCGGTGTTTGAACTGCATCATCATAAATATCAGATACTTTTTCACAATCTTTAAATAAATTGAAGAATTTATCACCACCTGTACCATCTGCCATTCGGCCCGCAATAATGATAACTCCACCTTTTTTATTTGTTGCTTCTGCACCAGTCATCCCTTTTACCATTTGGTACATATTCTGGTCTAAAGGATATCCGCCATTACTTGTAATAGTAATATCGGTATAAATAGGTTTAGCCTGCATAACGCTATCAACGAATTTTGTGCCTGCTAGGTGAGCAGTAACTGAGTCACCCGCAAAAGAACCAGTGATCCTCTTATCGTGATCCAATACAACATTAATAATAAACTTTAAATTAGCTAATTTAGCAGCTTCAACCATATCTTTATGAATTGGGTTATGTGCCATAATACCCGTTCTTGAATATTTGGAATCAATAAACTGCCCATTATGGTTTCCAAATACAGAAGTCCTAGCTGCAACTCCAGGGAACACAGCTTTACGTCCGCCCGAATACCCTGCAAAGAAATGTGGTTCGATAAACCCTTCAGCTACCAATAGATCTGCTTCAGCAGCAACTCTATTTATACGACAATTAGCACCAGAAGGTAGTGTGCCGATTTTAACCATATTTTTTTCGTCATCACTATCATGAACAACAATATTGATTTTAGAAACAATATCTTGACCATACTTATCTACCAATTCATCATGCGTAGTCAGTCTATGTGTACCAGTGGCAACAAGTATCGTGATTTTTGCATCTTGGTTGCCTCTTCTAATTTCTTCAATTATCTTAGGCATAATTATCTTAGAAGGGACTGGACGTGTATGATCAGAGCTAATAATAACAATGTTTTTCTTTCCAACCGCTAGTTCAGACAATCTATCTGAATCAATAGGGTTTAATAGAGAATCTTCCACAAGCTGTTCTTCCGATTTTTGATAACTGTCTCGCAGTACTTCTTCGGAATTAGCCTCAATTATTCCTTTAACACGCGCAGACGGGACATCCGCGGTCAGCTTGCCCTTACCATAAGGCAAAGAAATCTTCATAATACGTTACCTCCTTGATTTCGAAAAATACGATGCAATAAATGGTATTATCAGAGCCGTCACGATCACAGATGTTGCTACCTGCGCAGTAGCTTGACTAACATATGGAGCCCATGCACTATCAAATTGAGCTACAATAGCTGGTGTTGCAACCGCATTACCCGCTGTGGTCCCGATAAACCATCCCATAACGTTTCTTGGAAAACTTTTCTTAAATAACCATCTACAGATCAAAAAAGAAATACCACCTGTAATGGCTATATTCAAAAGTCCGATCAGTATGCCACTAACACCTCCCTTAAATAAATCTCCTAAATCTAAAGCCGTTCCCAAAGGAAAAGCAAAAAATGGTACCAATAATTGTTGTCCCTTTGCCAGAAAGGTCCTAAAATCTGAATCTATATTCCCTAATATAAGACCTACCACAATAGGGACACAAATTGCAACAAATTGTATTCCTGGTATCGTAGTTACTCCACTTGCACCAAGGGCTAGAAAAACCATTAATGGCCCCTCATTAATAGCTACAATAGAAGTTGCATTTACCTCATCCTCAGAACCAAATTCCTCTGCAAGCGATGCATATACACCAACATTCGCATTACTCATTGCTGCCAACAAAGCTAATGGCGAAATACCCAAAATACCAGCATATCCCCAGAAATGAGCAACTATAAGACCTAAAAGAGAACCCAGAACAAATTTTAAAATTAGCAGCGTTCCGCCAATCTTTATCGTCCTCCCAATTGTCTTTAACTGAATTTGTGCGCTTGTACATAAAATAAATAAGCCCAAAAAAGCCATAGCTCCATCTTTAAACACAGCCGTAGTAAAAGAACCAATTTTTAAAAACTCTGGAAAAAAAGAATTGACAAGAACACCTAAACATAGGGGTATGATCATTATTCCTCCAGGAATCTTTTGCACACTGCTTAAAACCTTTTTATCCAAGAAATCACCGCCCAATCATTCAAAATACCTTACTTTTCTGTACTAGCTATCAAACGTGCGACATTTTCTGCTAATAGTGATAGATCATTTCTAGTATCTTTAATCGCCTGTTCTAAGTTTTTTGCACCAGAAGGAGCCGCAAAAATTGCATCAATAGCTCCTGTTTCATATAATTCCTCAACATTTTCACCAATATTGCCTACAAGAGCAATTACAGGGGCATGAGGAGAAATCTTTTTTGTCGCTAAAGCAACACCAAAAGGCGTTTTACCATATTTTGTCTGAAAGTCTATACTGCCTTCACCAGTAAAGACGAAATCCGCATCCTTTAGTCTCTTTTCTAACAAACTATAATCAACCACAATGTCGATTCCTTTTTCCATTCTTGAATTTGTAAAAGCAAGAAGCCCAGCTCCTAAACCGCCAGCCGCACCACTTCCTGGTGTATCCTCCAACTCAATTCCTAGATCCTTTTTTATAATTTGAGAATAATGATGTAAATTATTATCTAATTTTTTTATCATTTCCTCAGTGGCACCCTTTTGAGGACCAAATACAACACTTGCTCCGTTTGACCCCGTTAATGGATTAGTAACATCAGATGCAATTAAGATCTCCGTTTTCTCTATACGTGGATCTACATCTTCTGTATTTATTGTCACTAACTTGTCCAGTTGACCCCCACCATACAAAAGATCTCGCCCATTTTCATCTAGCAACCTTGCTCCAATTGCTTGAGCCATTCCTGCTCCACCATCATTTGTAGCAGATCCACCAATTCCAAGAATTATTTTCTTAACGCCATGGTTTAATGCACTAATTATCAATTGACCCGTACCATAAGTTGTTGTAACCAACGGGTCATGTGTATGCTCATCCACATATTGAATACCACTTGCAGCTGACATTTCAATTACAGCAGTATTTCCATCGCCCAAGACACCAAATGTCGCTTCTACATTTTCGCCTAACGGGCCAACTACCGATTCTGTGATAAGTTGACCTTGTGTAGCATCAGTCAACGCTTGAACTGTACCTTCTCCTCCATCAGCCATGGGAACGGTATCAATTTTTGCATCCGCAAAAATTTTTCTAATACCATCAGAGATAGCGTCCGCAACTTCTTTTGCAGTAAGTCCACCTTTAAATGAATCTGGTGCTATTACAAACTTCAATCCTACCAAACCTTTCTAGAGATAAAGACTTCACTATAATTAAAATTCTGTGCAGTATTACTAAAAACAACACGTGAATAAAAAGAAATTCTTGACATTGACCAAGCTAATAATAGTGAAATTCATAACTTATCTATATTTATAAAGCGCTTTACTATAGATTCTAGATCACTTGAAAATATATTTCATTGTGCATTCGAACAAATATACTATAATTTTTTTATTTATTTAACGAACTCATAAAGGTAGCTGACATTTAAAAAAGATTCATATAAAATAGGGATAGTGCGAATGCACTAAGAAAAAATATTGAAAAAATTGTGAAATAAGGTGCTTATTTTGGAATTAACCAGTCACTTAGCCCAATCTATTGTCGATAAAATGATGAAACAGATCCCTTATAATATAAATATGATGAACGAAAATGGGCGTATTATAGCTAGCGGAGATAAAAAGCGTATTAACACTTTGCATATTGGAGCTAAAAAGGCTATTAAAACAAGAAAAACATGCACCATGGATAAACCGCACGGAACTAACGGCTTGCCAGGAGTAAACACACCAGTTTTTTTCGAGGGCAAAGTTGTTGGGGTTATCGGGATCACTGGAGACCCTGAAAAGGTCACTCCTTTAGGTTCTCTTCTGAAAGTTTCAACAGAACTTTTACTAAATCAGGAAGCTTTAAATAAACAACAACAAGAACAAAAATTAGAGCTCAACCATTTCTTATATCGATGGATCCAAGTGAAAGATAATATCACTGATCATCCAGATCTATTGTTGGAAGCAAAAAAATTAAATATAGATGTTCTTTATCCAAGGCGCGCTATGGCAATACAAACTAGCGCGAATTCTAAAATCCCGTTAGATAATGAAGACTATAAAATTAATTTTTCTCCGGAAATAATTATTGTTTTAACAAAATTAGAATCTACCTTGAACCGATACTTAAATCTATCTAAGAAAAACATATTAAAAATTGGTATCGGAAATCCTACAAAAAGCGTTGGGCAAAGCGTTAATGAAGCTTTACGTACTCTCCAACTTAGTAAAATATTCGATCAGGGTAATTTCTTATTTTATAACGATATTAACTTTATTGACATGTTGCTAAGAAAAAAATTACCATTTGAAAATCTTGTTTCCACTTTTAAAAAGGTTGATAGCGACAAAAGTGGAGAGGACTTAATTCAAACTTTAGCAGCTTACATTAAAAATAACGAAGATATTTCTGAAACCGCTGAAGATTTATTTATACACAGAAATACCTTGTCCTATCGTTTAAAAAAAATCCAAACAAAATTTAATTTAAATCCGAAAAAAACAAGTGACCTATTCCAACTATATATTGGTTTACTATATTTTACTTATCAAAAATCTGAAAAAAATGGTGACTATGGAAAGAAGTGAAAATAATTTGAAAAAAAGCTCTAATAACACCATGTTAATTGTTTCGTTGTTACTACTTAACATTGTGGAACAGGCCTCTAATGTAATTACTGCAACAATACCCGGCATGGTAAAAACTTTTAACAATGTAACTTTAACCAACGTTGAAATGCTAACAACAATTGTTTCAATTTTTATAACATCTTTTGCTTTATTAAGTGGGATAATCGTGAGAAAAATCGGACAAAAACCGACTGCAGTTCTGGGGATCTCTATTGCAGCTATTAGCTCTTTAATTCCTGCTTTTTCAAATTCATATTATGTTGTTTTAGTCTCTCGTGCTTTTTTAGGGATCGGTATAGGCTTGGCAAATCCAATGGCGATCAGTTTAATTGGCACTTTTTTCCAAGGGGATAAACGTGCCAAGCTAATGGGGTGGCGAACCGCAGTTGCAGGCATTGGCACGTCTTTAATGACATATATTGCCGGCCAATTACTAAAAATTAATTGGCATGCCTCTTACTTAGTATATTTACTATTTATACCAACTATCATTTTATTTGTTCTTTTTGTTCCAAACCCTGAAAAAATTACAAATAATCAAGAAAAAGCCTTTCATCAACAAACAAATTCAGTCCCATTTAAAGAAAAAACGAAACAAAATTATATGGGGGCGTTATTTTGGTTAATATTAATAATGTTAGTTTCCAGAGTCTGTCTAATGATCCTTTCAATCAAATTACCAACATTTCTAGTAAAAAGCGGAATTGGTACTGCCTCACAAGCTGCGACAGCATGGAGTTTTAACCTAGTAGGACTTTTAGGCGGTATGTTTTTTGGCTATCTATATAATCATTTAAAAAAGTATCTCTTACCACTTGGTTTGTTTTTAGTTGGAATTGGGATTTTCTTAATTGCATACACTAAGGAAATAGTAATTATCTATGCATTAAATCTGCTGATTGGCGTTTTTGCCTCTATCATTACACCTTATATATATAATTACATTACAGCTGTCTCGTTAACAAAAAATGCCCCTTTTTATACTTCTTTAGCATTAGCAAGTTCAAATTTAGGAGCCTTTATGACACCTTATATTGCAAATATTGTTGGAAAAACGGAAAAATTAGCGATTTTAAATTCGGGAATTATTTTGCTCGTACTAGCAGTATGCACTTTATTGTCAATCTTTATAAAATCTAAGACTCGAAACACTTCAGCGGACAAAACCCGTCGTCCATCATAACCATTTGATATGAGCTGAAACCACATAGGCCCTTTACGATTTATTAACTCTTTCACTTTAGGATATCCTTACTAGTTATATTCTAAAGCGGAAGAGTTTTTATGATAATTTTTATTATCCTCACACAGCAATCAAGTTATAATTTCGTACATTATCGTGAGTCCACCTCATATTAAAAAATACTTTCAATTATCAGTAAGCTGACAAAAGAAAGTATTCTTTAGACATATTAATTACATACCACGAATGGTAAGGTTATTCACATCGTTATTATTCAGGAAAAATTACAATTCAGGTGAGATCATAACTTTAACCTGTGATTTATCCTCTTGTAAGGATTTGATCCCTTCGACCGTATCATCTAGAGAGATCTTCTTAGTGATCATCTTCTGGAAGGTCTTTTGATTACTATTAATAATGTTGATGACAGTTGGGAAGCAATTTTCATAGCCTAGTGTAGTATGAATATTGTGCCCTTGCATGATCGCATTATTAATATCAAGTTCGATCGTTTTGCCAAATAATGCATCAACCTGGATCAAACCAGTCGCCGTTGTGATCTGTGCAGCTGTATCAAATGTTTGTTGTACACCGGCACATTCAAACGTGATATCAACACCTTCAGGTAAATCAGCGTGAATCTTTTCAACCACATCATCTTTAGTTGGGTTTAAAGTATTCTCAATGCCAATTTCTCTGGCTTTTTCCAAGCGTACTTCTGATACGTCAGAAATATACACTTTAGTTGCACCCGCAATTTTAGCCAAAACCGCAGTACACAAACCAATTGGCCCAGCACCCATAACAGCTACAGTTTGTCCTTCGATCAAGCCACTCCGTTTGAT
>DXAP01000129.1 GCA_019116985.1 Candidatus Ligilactobacillus excrementavium
GAGCTCGTATTAAACGACAATGGCGAGTTGTTAACAGGTGAACCGGGTGTGTTTGAAATTCAGAAGTATAGCCAAGAGAAACTTGCAGAATTGCCAGCAGCAAAGAAACGCTTGTTGTACCCGGATGAATATCCAGTATATATCACGACAGCCTTATATGATCAACAACAGGAATTGATAGAAAATAATAGAGTAGAGTAAGAAACAAGTGAAAGGCTACCTAGCAGATGAAAAAATGCTAGGTAGTTTTTTTACAAAATCGCAACTGAACGTAAGTCATGAAAAGTAACGTCCAGTTCAGGCTCAACTGAACGTAAGTCGTCAAAAGGAGCGTTCAGATCAAGTTCAACTGAACGCAAGTCGTCAAAAGAAACGTACAGTCCAGCTTTAACCGAACGTAAGTCGCCAAAAGTAACGTACAGTCGTAGTTATTAGTGGTGCTTTCAGGTCTCTTCTAGTACCTTGCCTTTTTCAAAAGCAAACTTCTCCAGCAATTTTTCCTTTAATAAGTTAAAATTAAGTAGAGACTTTTCATAAAGGAGCAACACCGATGGCAATTAAAATGATCACAACTGATATTGATGGGACTCTACTCACAAACGCTAAAAAAATCACTACACACACGAAAAAGGTCCTGCAAATGGCGCGCCAGCAGGGTGTGTATGTTGTTTTATGTAGCGGTCGGCCGCTAGTTGGTATGCGAGAATATTTGACTGAACTTGGCTTGAATCAAGCAGATGATTACGCCATTACTTTTAACGGTGGACAAGCTCAGCGTGTGACAGAGACTATGCCATTGTTTTCTAAAATGTTGACTACTGAAGATTTTATCAAATTAGATCAGCTTTCCCACCAGCTGGGTGTTAGAGACCAAGCAGTGACTCCTGATGGAAATATTTATGTGACAACACCAGATGTTAGTCCGGTGTCAGTCATGGACTCTTATTTTACTAAGATGCCATTGCATGTCCGCGAAAATGCAATGACTGCTGGGATTTTTGATTTGGCAAAATACATGTGGGCTGATGAGGCTAGTATCTTAACTTCAGCTATTTCTAAATTGCCGACAGATATCCAGGAGAGTTATTACTGTGTCCATAGTGAAGAGTGGTTCTTTGAATTTATGCACCCACGGGCCACGAAGGGAAATACAATGTTAGAGTTAGCTGCCAAATTAGGTATCAAACCAGCTGAAGTTATGGCTGTCGGTGATCAAAACAATGATCTAACGATGATCAAAGCTGCCGGCTTAGGTGTAGCCATGGGGAATGCCAATCCACTTGTTAAAGAAAATGCCCAAGTTGTCACGACCGATAATGAGCACGAAGGTTTGGCGACAGCAGTTGAAAAATATGTTTTAAATTAGGAGTAGCAAATATTTGCTTCAAGGGTTATTTTGCACTTTTTTGGTTAAAATGAGCTATGATGTAATTGGAAAAGATAAAGAGCGAGAAAAAGGGGGATAAATATGGCCGAACGTGAAGAGATGCGGGTCCGGACGCATAATATTATTACGTACCTAGATCAGACCTATGGCGATAACTGGGCACAAGATCCAGAAATAACAGAAGATCCCAAATTAAAGGAACATTTGAAATGGATCAAAACTTGTAGATAAGTAGCAAGCAGTACAGTAGCTGTTTGCTTTTTTTACGCACATAAGGGGCTGGGACAAAACTAACTGTTCGATTCAAAAGGGCCGTCGATTTTAACCCATTAAATGGGATAAATCGGCGACCCTTAAATGAGTTTCGCTTGGCAGAAGGTTGTGCCTAACTAACTAGCCGGCTCTAATGCCAAAAATGCATTATACCCAGCTAGTCAATTAGTGCTCACCTTCTAAACGCCACGCTCCGCTCTCTGTTTTTAAACGTGTTTCAAAAGATTGAAGCCTTATTGTAAGGACGATTGTTTTATTCTGATTCTTCGCTTCGCTACGATCCAAAATAAATCGATCATCGTTCCAAATCGGCTTCAAAACATCTTTTGTCACACTCTCAACTTAGACTATATTTTATTCAGCAGAGACTTCGACGTCGATATTTCCAGCGACAGCTTTGGAGTATGGACAAACTTTAGCGGTTTCTTCCATATATTTTTGTGTTTCTGCAGGTTCAAGGCCATCGATGTGCCCCACTAATCTGACTTTCAAATTAAAGTCTGTTTGACTCGCGGCGTACAAATCAACGTTAGCTGTCACTTGACGATGGAGATCACCCTTACCAGCTTGCTGTAATGTGAAAGACATTGCACTGTTAAAACAAGCTGCAAAGCCTGCCGCAAATAACATTTCTGGCGTAGTGGCATCTTTGCTTTTTGTCATGGAAGTTTTGACGGAAAAACTGCCGTCAGGAGCAACTGACTCACCTTCACGGCCACCAGTATTAACTGAACGAGAAACGTTGATCTTCTTCATTGAATCGTAATCTAAACTCATTAGAAAAGCTCCTTTCAAAAACCTGACTGTCCTACACAGGTCCGTCGTAAATCAACTTAAATTTTGCCAAATATGTGCGCTGATCAGTTTTAGTCGTCCACGACTGAACGCTTTCAGACTAACATTGTCATCGTTTAATTTCAAACTTTTTGTTTACTTTGAAACATGCAAAAAACTGTTACTGATTTCTTCCAAAATGAAAGACGAATCAGTAACAGTTATGCTGAAATAATTATTTTGATTTAGCCGCGTGCCTGGTTTGCTTGGTGTACGGCTTTTTTAATATCGACTGGCTTACCAGCCTTGCGCAAGTCGCCATACTCGGCCGCTGCGGTAAATAAGAGGTCTGAAGCAGAGTTGACCGCTGTTTCAACGGAATCTTGGATCACACCGATTACAAAACCAACGCCGACCACTTGCATGGCAATATCGTTGCTGATACCAAATAAGCTACAAGCCATTGGGATCAAAAGTAGCGACCCGCCGGCGATACCTGAAACACCAGTTGAAGCGATGGCTGTTAAGAAACATAAGATCAAAGCTAGTGGAAATGAGAAATCCATGCCTAAAGTATGGGCAGCAGCGAGTGTCATGATCGAGATCGTGATCGCGGCTCCCCCTGAGTTGGCTGAACCCCCCAGCGGGATCGAAACGCCATAACTTTTTTCATTCAAACCCAAGTCCTTGCAGGCTTCCAAGTTGATCGGGATGTTTACTGCACTACTCCGAGTGAAAAAGGCAGGGATCCCAGAAACCTTTAGTGTCCAAAAGACGAGTGGGAATGGATTTTGATGGACCAAACCCCAGACCATTAGTGCATAAACGACTAGGTAAACGAAAACCATTGTTCCGATCAGTAACAACACTAATTGTCCATAACGTAAAACGCCTTCTGTTCCTGTTTCAACTAATGCTTGGTGAATCAAGCCAATGATACCAAATGGAGCAAATTCGATGATCCAACCAGCGATTTTGCCGACCATTTCTGAAAAGTCACCGACTACTTTGCGTGTTGTTTGACTGACCATTTGTAAGGCGATCCCAAACAAGACTGCCCAAAATAATATCGCTAGATAATCGCCGTTCATGACTGCGTGGACAGGGTTCGAAACGGCCGTAGTTAGTAGGTCGTTAACAATCGAACCGATCCCCTTGGGTGCATTAGCTGTGTCTGCGGTCGTGGCCTTGGAAAGCACCAATTTTATCGGGAAAAAATATGAAGCTGCAACAGCCGCTACGGCGGATAAGAAGGTAGCTCCTAAGTATAAAATGACCACCGTGCCGAAATGATTGTCTGCTCCCTTTTCGTAACCGGAAATTGCCGACATGATCACTAAAAAGACTAAGACGGGTGCAATGGCTTTTAAGGCGCCAATGAAGAGGTCACCCAAGATGTCGATCCAGGTCCAGGAAGGAAACACGATTCCTACAAATACACCTATAACAATGCCGACAAGTATCCGTCCAATTAAGGGGATCCTCGTATAATTCTTAAACATATATTTCCCTCCTATAAGTAACTGAGTTGAAATTATAAGCGAACTTGTCAAAATGTCTGACAAGTCCGCCTTTCAACATAATATGTAACTTTATTATAATATTATTAGAATTTTAAGGGGAAAATGAGTGAATGTCAACCAACATTTTGAAAAAGATAACTAAAACTAGCGTTTCACTAGGTAAAACCAATGAAATAAACTTTGAAAAAACATTTTTTATAAAACTTTTTTGCGGAAAATAACCGGGATCAGCGTTAAAATAAAAGTGAAAAGAAATGTTAATTGTTGACGCTTGATCGATTCAAATGAAAAGAGGTGCAATGGTAAAATGGCAAGTTATTTAGAAAATACTCTGGAAAATGTCGTAGCTCTTTCTGGTAAAAATAAGGTGACCTATAAAAAAGAGCTACGTGTCAGTTATCATTTGTATGGTTATGAACTCGGCCAAGATATCCCACGTCGAGATTTGGAACATTTTGCGCAGTTGGCGATGGTCTACCGCACACAACTTAGTGCAGTACCTGAATTGAAGAAATTAGTTAAGCGTAATAAGGTCACTTTACGCTTTGTGAAGAATTATGATCCATTAGAAGACGCAGTGGTTTTCGCCATTGTTTTAGGCAATTCACTGGGATTTTTACGCTCTGGAGCATATGGCGTTTTGTATTTTGATGGTCAGTCAGACCGGGCTTACAATAATGAAAGCTGGTCTGAATTTAATGAGTCTGTTAAAGAACTCTTGTTAAATTTGCGTGATAATTTTTATGATGAGCAAGTAACATTGTATGATAGATAGCGAGGTGATCTTGTGGTCGCTAAAAATAACTCCTTTTTCGATTCTTTTCTAGCAGGTCGCTCTGTCAAACGACGCGTAAGAGAAATATTGCGGACCGCTCAAGTTGTTGGACATCTGGAAGACATCCAGCTGCTAAAAGATTCAGAGCGGACACTATATTACGCGATCGTGCGCGATGAGCGAGGCTTTAAGTCACGCTACAAAGTCGATCTGACCAATGAACGATTAGTTTGAAATTAGAAAGCTGTTCCCGTGATTTTTGAGGGACAGTTTTTTTATTGCTACAGTTTTGGTAAAGCTTTGTTTTGTACAAAATTTGGTGAAATTAAGCATAAGATGGACTTTTTTTACCAAAGTCAGGGAAAATACTTGCATCTTTATACACATATTTACACTGAAAGGTTTTGCGCAACCAATCAAAAATTATCAAAAGAAAGCTTGCTTCTACCGCTGATTTCTCTTATTATATAAAATTTTGAGCTAAGCCCTGTATAAATCACAATCTTTTTATATATCCTAATTAAACGTATAAACCCGCGTCAGGTCTGAAGAAGTCCACATTTAGGTATGGTTCAAGCTGGGGATATTGTGTATAATGGAAGATATTGTGAGTCTACGATCACAAACAATCAAAAAAGAGAGAAAAATTTAAATTTATTGAAAGGAAAATCCATATGATCAATGGAGAATTGATTCGAAGAAAAAGGAAAGAGTTGAAAATGTCCCAGGGGGAACTAGCGGAAGGTATTACTTCGCAAGGGATGATCAGCCAGATCGAAACGTGCTCCTCAATTCCTTCAGGTGAAACCTTAGAAAAAATCGTTACACGTTTAAATTTAAGCATTGCTGAAACTATTCAAATTAAAGAATATGTCGATCCTGATGAAATTATTCAAGACGTAAACTTACGTTTGATCCACCAGCAGTTTGAATCAGCTCAAAAAATCTTGAAAAAAATAACAACTGATACATATTTAACTGAGCAACAACAGCTGTGGTATGATTTTGTCCAAGCTTTTATTTTTGCTCATCAGGGTGGGACACAGTCTGACATGATATTTACCTATAACCGCTTTTTACAAGGTGATCAGGAAAAATTGGGGATCTTGCTTCCGTTAGTTTTCAGTGAATTGGGGATCGAATATCTATATGCCAATAAAGCTGGTCCTGCACAATACTATATCGATGCAGCTCAAGATGCTTTCAAGGAGTATTCTCCCCGCAAATACCCATATGCAGCGTTGCAGGTCTGGAGCAACGCATCCTACTTTTACCTCGTTACCAAACAATACAAAAAAGCGATCAAGTTCGCTAGATCAGGCATTGAATTAGCCCAACAAGCTTTAATTTATGGACCAGTTGATAAATTATATAGTAACTTAGCCTTTGCTTTAGCCGGTAAGAACGGTAAATGGAATTCTGATTCCATCCGTGCACTTTATGTGGCTTACATTTTTTCTGATCGCATCAACGACCAAGCAGTACGTCAAGTTGTCAGTGATGCTTTGAATCAACAGGTGATCACGATCTTTGATTAAAGTTACCACAATTTAAGTTTGAAAAACAGTGAATTTCTTGTATTATTGGTCATAGTCAAACTTCACAGCTTGGCAAATAATTATTCTTATGATGATCGAGGTATTTTAAATGAACCAATCAATCTTTTGGATCAGTGGAGGGGCCTTTTTCACACTGATCTGTTTAATTTTACTAGGCCTTAGTTTGCACCAAAATAAGTTTCGTTTATTAAATGGCGTCTTGTGTAATTTAGCGCTGTTAAGTGGTGGCGTGACATTGGTCGTTGCAATCGAGGCGACCCAAATTCAATGGTTGAATACTGTATTACTAGTAGTTTTGGTAATTATTTTGCTGCCTCTACTGATCTTATATAACTTGTTAGGTGTTTTGTTGTTGTGGAACGCTTTTACTGTCTGGAAAAAGGAAAGTCATACACTCGGCAACATGTTGACCTTGTTTTTAGGCTTATTGGTGATCAGCTTGCCATTATTACGCGCTTTAGATCACGACTTATTTCCGCAATATTCAGTCACACTGTATGCGACCTTTGTTGTTCCGATCTTAGCTTATTTAGTCTTTTGGTTCTTGGCATTTATCACGTCTTTTATATTGACTCGCCTGTACCGTCCGCGCTATGACCAAGATTATATCATTGTCCTTGGCGCAGGTTTACTCAATGGGGATCAAGTTTCGCCGCTTTTGGCGTCACGTATCCAACGGGCGTTGGACTTTGCACAGATCCAGCAAGCAAAAACGGGGCGTTATCCCTGGTTGGTCTTTTCAGGTGGACAGGGAAGAGACGAAACAGTGCCTGAGGGTGCAGCAATGAAAAAATATGCACTAGCGCACGGGGCTTTAGCAGACAAGTGTTTGGCAGAAGAAAAGTCAAAAAACACCTATGAAAACATGGCTTTTTCTAAACAGATCTTAATTGAGCTTCAAGTCGACTTGAACCGTGGTTTATTTGCAACTAGTGATTATCATACTTTTCGGGCAGCTGGATACGCGCGTTACGTGGGTTTGCAGATCGATGGGATCGGCGCTAAGACTAGTAAATTCTTTATACCTAATGCCTTTATCCGTGAATATTATCGCATTGATGGCTAACCATAAAAAAACACACGCAATTATTCTGACCTTGATCTTACTTGTTTTTTTAACGAGTTTTGTGGTCGGTAACGGGATCCAACTTTTTTAATAAAATGACGGAGGTTATTTCTGACAAGGTGGGCGGGATAGCCTTTTTTATCACAAATGTACACAACCACTATCTGTGAACTTCATCAATTTAAATTAAAATAACTGAATTAAGTTGTTAACAATCTATTAAATGTTTGGTACAATATATTCTTGTAACCAATAACCTCCCTATAATTATTGATTACGCTAAAAACAGCAAAAATGTTTGATACTCTCAGGTCTGTCATGGACTTGGGAGTTTTTTTGCGTGGGAACTGTTGTTACAATAAGGATTCAATCTTTTGGAACACGTTTAAAAACAGAGAGCGGAGCGCGGCGTTTAGAAGGTGAGCACTAATTGACTAGCTGGGTATAATGCGTTTTTTGCATTAGAGCCGGCTAGTTAGTTAGGCACAACCTTCTGCCAAGCGAAACTCATTTAAGAGCCGTCGATTTAACCCACTT
>DXAP01000130.1 GCA_019116985.1 Candidatus Ligilactobacillus excrementavium
GACATCATTTATACCTCGCTTTGATTTTAATTAGTCACTTTAATCGTAGCACTTGAGGACAAATGATGTCCTTTTTTTGGTGTATAAAAATAGTGCTGATGAGATTCATCAACACTAAAAAGTTTAGACCCATTTTTTATTTTTCACAAAAACATTTTTCACAACCTATGATTAGGTTGCGTGCAACCTTGATGCCAGTTCTTTCACTTGTGAAATTAAATTTAATAAATTTATTTACTTTAATCACAAGAATTTATGTGTTACTTTTAGAATATAGAAAGCATTAAACAGTAATGATTTCGGACGTCCGTTACTTGTTAGTGTCTTTGTATGATTAAATTTACGTGAAGTTAAGATCACGTTTTGGTTTGAAATTAGTTTTATATGTGATTTAAAAATTATTTTTAGTCAAAGAACATTATTCACATTCGTTTTTAAAGATCCGACAAATTAGTAGTACTGTCTATTTAGCTCCGTCATCACATTATAAAAAGCACCATGTGATCACGAGATACCTATCAGTACTTGCTATTACTCTGTTATTAATAGTCGATTTACGTGAAACAAGAAAAACGGCATCTCATATTTCAAACTACAATGCTAAAAAGTGAATTATAAGTTTAAAGTTTGATATGCTCGTTTCCTAAATGTTTCACTTCACTCTTTTGCTTAATAGAAAGGACGTTTTTTATGAAAGTTATTGTAGTAGGTTCATCACACGGTGGTTATGAAGCTGTTCGTGAAGTCTTAGCTGACCAACCTGACGCCGAGATACAATGGTATGAAAAAGGTGATTTTCTCTCCTTCTTATCTTGTGGGATGCAACTTTATCTGGAAGGCGTTGTTAAAAATGTAAATGACGTCAGGTATGCAACACCTGCTGGTATGCGTGCACAAGGTGTTTCTGTATTCACAGAAACAGAAATTAGTTCAGTTGATGCAAAAAAACATAGTGTACATGTGATCGACCATGCCCATAACAAAGAACGCGACGAACAATATGACAAATTGATCTTAAGCCCAGGTGCGACCCCTGCTACACTACCAGTTCCAGGCAATGACTTAAAAAATATTTATGCAATGCGTGGACGTGACTGGGCCATTAAATTAAAACAAAGGACTGTCGACCCTAACATCCACAATGTTGTCGTAGTTGGTGCAGGTTATATCGGGATCGAAGCTGCTGAAGCTTTTGCTAAAGCTTGCAAACATGTCACCGTTGTTGATATGTTACCTCGGATGTTAGCCAAATATTTGGATGAAGAATTAACTGATATCCTTACCAAAGAAATGGAAGAACATGATATCAAAGCCGCTCCTGGTCAAGGTATCAAGAGTTTCTCTGGTCAAAATGGTACGGTAACAGAAGTAGTCACAGATCAAGCAACTTACCCGGCTGACTTAGTGATCGTAGCCACAGGGATCAAGCCTAATACAAAATGGTTAGCTAACGTTTTGGAATTAGATGATCATGGTATGATCAACGTTGATGACCATCAAAAAACCAGTGCTGATGACATCTACGCAGTCGGCGATGCGACCTTAGTTAAATTTGCACCGACTGACGGGACTAAATCACCGATTGCTTTGGCAACAAATGCTCGCCGTCAAGGACGGATCGCGGGTAAAAACGCAGTGGGTATCGAGGCGAAAACACCATTTGTCTCAGGCTCAAGTGCTTTATCCGTCTTCAAATATAACTTTGCATCGACTGGTATCAAAGAAGGCACGGCTAGTCAGTATGGTGTAAAAACTAAGTCAACCTTAGTCACTGATACTTTCCGGCCACCATTTGTTCCAGAAGAAAATGGTAATGCTAAAGTATGGTTCAAATTGACCTACGATCCACAAACAACTCGGATATTAGGCGCCCAAGTTTTGTCGACACAAGATGCCACACAAAACATCAATACGATTTCTTTAGCCATTCAAGCTAAATTGACCTTAGAAGATCTAGCATACACTGACTTTTTCTTCCAGCCAGGCTTTGACCGTCCTTGGAACATTATGAATATTGCTGCTCAACAAGCATTACGTGATTTAGGCAAAGCTTAAACAAACTAGAAAAACGAGAGTGAGATAAAAGATGCTTTGAAGCCGATTTGTAACGGTGATTGCATTATTTTGGGTCGTAGCAAAGCGAAGAACCAGAATAATGCAATCGTTGTTACAGTATGGCTTCAATCTTTTGGAACACATTTAAAAACAGAGAGTGGAGCGTGGCGTTTAGAAGGTGAGCACTAATTGACTAGTCGGATATGATGCGTTTTTTGCATTAGAGCCGGCTAGTTAGTTAGGCACAGCCTTCTGCCAGGCAAAACACATTTAAGGCCGTCGATTTATCCCATTAAATGGTTTAAATCGACGGCCTTCTTAGGATTGGACAGCTAGTTTTGTCCCAACCCCTTTAAGTGATTTATTTTAATTTTTTAGGCTGTTAATGCTAGACTAGCCTTCCTGATACTATCTGCCAAAAGTCGACAGCCCTCATCGATCTGTCCTTCTGTCACACCTGTAAAATTCAACCTCATCTGATTTATTTGATGGCTAGTTTCATATAGCTGAGAACTTTCAATAAAAGTAACAGGGCTGTTATTTTGCAAAAGTTTTTTAGCTGACATATTTCGTGGTAACGTGACCCAAATAAAGAAACCACCGTCAGGTTTAGAAAAACTACAACTTTGAGGTAAATATTTGTCCAGAGCTGTCTGCATCGCTGCATTACGTTTACTATAGACGTCACAGATCTTTTCAACATGTTCTTGTAGATCATTTTCTTGTAAATATTGGTCGATCATTTGTAAAACAACATTCGAGGGTTGAAAGTCCGTTGCAGAACGTAATCCATTTACTAAGCTTAAGAGACCTTGATCAGCTACCATCCAGCCCACACGTAAAGCTGGCGATAAGATTTTAGAAAAACTACCTAACATAACAACATTGCCGGTCTGGTCAAATGATTTGATACTGGGCAAACTCTTACCACGATAACGTAATTCACGGTATGGATCATCTTCAATGATCAAAAAATTATACTTTTGAGCTAATTTAACGATCCGTTGTCGTTTTTCTACTGACATACAAACACCTGTCGGGTTCTGGAATGTCGGGATCGTATAAACTAACTTGACCTGATGTTGACTGACGATCTCTTCTAATTGAGCTAAATCTGGACCATCATTTTGCATTTGCATTTCATAAAAAGTTGGCTTACGGCTTTCGAAAGCTTGCAAAGCACCAATATAACTTGGACCTTCAACCACTACGCCATCGCCAACATCTAAGAACAGATCTGCTAACAAACTGATCCCCTGCTGCGCCCCTTGAGTCAAAAACAAATTACTTTCATCAACATCGCTGATACCCGCTTGCAATACTGAATGAGCAATTTTTTTCCGCAAAGGTGCATAACCATCCACGGATGCATACTGATATAGATCCGGTGCACTATTTTGCGACCTATGTACAAATGCTTGTTCCAGCTGTTCTTTTGGAAATAATTCTTGCGCTGGATAGCCCGCAGCAAATGAGATCACTTGCTCATTATTACTGAGTTCTAATAGCTCATCCATCGCTGATGGATCTTGCGAGATACGTTGTGATACTTTTGGCAACATGTTAATTCCTCCTCAGCTTGTCTTTGATCAATAAGTTACACTAAGGATACTATTGCCTCTTAGTTTAGTAAAATTCAACCTTTTCAGGTTAAGTTGAATAAAATTCACTCGTTAATAGAAATGGCTTGAAAACAAGCTCAAGCAAAGACCTATAATCTAAATCGAGGCAAAAATTTTTATATATAATTAAGCAAACAAAAAACTTCTAGCTTACCTTTCACTAAAAGTAAAGATAATCTAGAAGTTTTTAAGCATTAAGCCTCAGCCGAAAGATCCTCAACTGTTACCATACCGGTCAATTCACCACTATTACTGCCACGTAGAGTAAGCATCTTATTAGTTGGATTTTCTACTAAACGCATTTGTGGATCCATAAACATTTCACTGTACCCTTTATATCTAAAAGTACCGAGGTTAGAGTCTAATGACTTATTATAATCTTTTTGTTCTGCATCTTTATCAACTGCAATGATCCGAAAAACTGAAGCTAAAGTACATGTGCCGACGTTAGACAATGAACCAACACCATCGTCAAAATCTAATAACAGGTCTTTGCCTTCATCAATATATTGTTGTAATTTTTCTTGTGCTTGTGGTTCAACAGTCAAATACATAAACAACTCTCCTTTCGTCTATACACTCTTAATTCTACTAATTATTTGTAAGTATGCAAATTAAATGCTTATTGCACAACCTTTCTTAGAGTTCGCCGTCAGCAATTGCGTCAAGTGTTGGTCTGGAAGGAATGAAAAAAAGCTGACCACTTAAGATCGTCGAAAATGTCAAAAGGAAGTCTGAAGTATCCACCATTTGCTGACACATTTGCTTAGTAACTTCAAAATGACGTGCATAACCAATGAAATAAGTACCAGTTTTGTCAGAAGCAGGATCAGAAAATGGCACATTCATGCGGACTATTTTTTGCTCTTCGCCATCGATCTCAATATTTGAACTAACATTATGTGCATTTGGCATCTTATCTTCATCTTCTAGCTCGAGATCTGTAAACTTTTCTCGTCCAACTGCTCTTTCTTGTTGCTCAGTTTTCATGTGATCCCAAAAATCCATGTCATGCAACCATTTTTGTGCAAATGCATAGGAACCATTGATGTAATCAGGATCTTCATCACCAATAATTGCATACTCTGCGGCATCTTCGACTTGTGGTGCTTCAGTTCCATCTACGAAACCAATGATCGCACGTCCCTCAAAGTAACGAAAGCCTTTCGTTTCATCCACGACTTCAACAATATCACCTAAAAAGCGCATAAACTGTGTTTGAGCTTCATAAACAACAGCTTCATTACTAGCTCGCAGATGAAAAAATAAGTCGCCACCAGTGCCAGGCATCTCATATTTAGGTCCTTTTAAACCAGTGAAATTTTCTAATTCTTTTGGCTTAGGTGCATTCGGAAATAAATACTCGAAAGCATCACTACTAAAGCCAAAACTAGCTTTTAAGGATGACTCGCCAGTTTTAGGATCAGCATCTCTGATTTTCAAAGAACGTAAGATCGCCTGATAACGGTCGGCAAATTCTTGAATAGCCTCTCGGTCACGTGCCTGGTCTTCTCGCTTTAATTTTAAAACTGTAAATTGAACATGTTCACCGACATCTTTCCAGACATCTTGTGCCTGACTAGCATCAACTGTCATATTTAAACCCCCTAAATTAAAACAGAGCGGAGCAGCTCGGTCAGAAGATGAGCACTAGCAGACTTTAGCGCCATATTGCGTCTTTTGCAATGTGGTGATGAAGTTAGCTTGGCGCAATCTTCTGAGCTGCGAAGCTCGACTATAAAAACAGAGCGGAGTGAACCGGGAGAAAGTGAGCACTAATGGACTTAGGCATTATGACAAGTGTTTTTTCTTGCCGTGATGTCTAAGTTGATTAGGCGGAGCTTTCTGGCTCACGCAGCTCGACTATAAAAACAGAGCGGAGTGAATCGCTTAAAAGTTGAGCACTATCGGACTTCAACAATAAGTCGTGCTTTTTACGACTTGTTGTTGAGGTTGGATAGGCGCAGACTTTTGATTCACGCAGCTCGACTATTTTTTGAAGTCGTTTCTTAAAAGTATGTAAGATATTTACTTTTCCTATCAAATGCGACTTCCTATTTTGTTTACTTTTTATTGTATAGTTTCCTTTAAGAAATATCAATATTGTTCCCTTTAAAAAAACATCTGTTAAAGTTTTTTATTATTTTTCTAAAATAAATAATTGACAAAAAAATCCCCTTTTAGCCTAATTAATAAGCTAAAAAGGGGAAAACATTTAGAAATCAAATACACTGTAACGTGCACGATCTGGCTGTACATCGATCGTAGTTTCATCAATTTCTGGACGTAACTTTAAGATGACCTGCAAACTCTTTTGCTCAGAATCATTTAAAGCATGGCGTGTTGGAATATTTACGATATTACGTCCGTTTGCTGAGTATTCCAATACATTTTGTTCAACTTTAGGAGGTTCCGGCTTTTCTAAAAATTTACTGATGACTGGATCTTCGGTCATATAAACACTAGTCAGCAAAAAAGTCGTTGACAAACCCATCAATAGATTTTCTTCCAAAACGCCCTTTTCTTGTGCATCTCGATCCGTTTCTCGATCAACTAAACGAGTTACTATACTTTCTAAGCCTGATTCTTCAGCAAAAGCATAATTTCCTTGAGAAAAAGCAGTTAACGGATCATCACCTAAATAAATGATCAAAGAATATGGTGCGATGTTGCCGTTTGTTTGCAACATAACTCCTCTTTTTCCATGTGACTGTTGTAATTCTTCTAACAACTCATCTTCAAAGTCTTGCGCTAAGACAGCATGGATCTCTGAAATTTGCAAAACTTTAGCCAAGCCAGCCGCATAGTGCTTTTCAAATTGCGCAGCATATTCACGCATTGTATCATTTTGAAGATCAAGTAGATCTTGCTTTGTATATTTTTCTGGCATACTGGCCTCCCTTCATTTTCGAGCCAAATGAGAATGAAGGTCTGTTAAAATTTTTTAAAGACCTTTTCAAATTTTGAATCCCTATTATTGTAGCTCAAAAAATACCTTTACGAAAATAATCGAACTAGCTTAGGAAAACTATCCTATGAATTTTAAAGTTTCTTAAATCATTAGAGTTGCCTATCTAACAGACCGTTTTTGCATTTTACTGAAATTTTCTAGCTAACACTTCTTATAAAGTTCAGACTCAATGCTCTTGTGCTTTATTTTTAAGGAATGGTGAACTAAAGTTGGTTTTTATAAGGATATTGCAAAAAATAAAAGAACAGCACCAAAAAGTACCGTTCTCTCAATAAATTACAAAGTCCATTCCTGATCCACTTCTGGCAGGTAACCTTGTCCATCATCTAAAAGCTGGATAAATTCTTGCGGATCAGCTTTGATCGCTGGGAAAGTATTATAGTGGACTGGAACAACGGTCTTAGCGTGCAATAGTTTAGCCGCATAAGCAGCATCATCACTACCCATAGTGAAATGATCACCGATCGGTAAAAAGGCTAAATCAACTGGTTGTTTACGACCAACTAACTGCATATCTGAAAATAACCCAGTATCACCTGCCACATAAACTAATTTACCCTCGATTTTCAATGCTAGACCTGTAGCTACACCTAACGGCAAGTTCACACCATTGACTTCAGTGGCAGTCGTATGCCAAGCAGGTGTAATTTTAACTTCACCAAAATCAAGTTTTTCAGTTCCTCCGATATTAGGTCCGTACGTGTGAAATCCTTTTTCTTCAAAGTATCCTGCCAGATCAGTCATAGCAACAATACTAGCACCTGAACGTTTGGCAATTTCTTCCGTACTTCCTACATGATCACCATGAGCGTGCGTTAACAAAATATAGTCTGGGGAATAATCGGCCGCTTTAAACTTAGTAAAGGGATTCCCATCAATAAATGGATCGATCAAGATCTGCTTTCCAGCTGTTTGGATTTCAATAAAAGAATGTCCATGCCAAATTAACTTCATGTATAATTCCTCCTCGTCTTCTAAAGACCTGTGTTCAATTAGACTTCCACTGAACGTTACTTTGCCAGACTTGCGTTCAGTTGACTTAAAATCACATGTTTAATACTAAATACGCAAATCAATTTAAATCACAAAGTTTATCTTATTTATTTTGTTGTTATTTTAACTACATAGTCGGTATTAGAGCAAGTATTTAACTTACTCTGATCACTTTTAATATCCCTGTCTTAGATCGACAACATTTTTTTGCGGTTTTATCGAATCATCGTTCATCATAGAAATATTGTCTGCGGCAATTTTTACTACACGATGATCATACAAGGCAGTGTCTCCACCGGTATGTGGCGTAATTAAAACGTTAGGTAGTTTCCAAAAGGCAGAGTCTTTGGACAATGGTTCTTCTTTAAAGACGTCCATAATTGCGCCTGCTATCTCTCCTGTTTGTAAAGCCTGAAGTAGATCACTTTCATTATTCGTCTTGCCTCTTCCGTAATTGATATAGACAGCTGATTTTTTCATTTGCAAAAAGAATTTCTGGTCGATCACATCTTCTGTTTGTACAGTGACAGGTAAAGTATTCAAAGCAAAGTCAGCTTTACCTGCGACTTGAAATATTTGTTCAAATGTATAAATTTCTTCTACATTATTTGCTGGTTTGTCACTGTGTCGTACTCCAATAACATGCATGCCAAAAGCCGTCGCTAACTTCGCCACCTGTTGTCCGATATGACCAACTCCTAATAAAAGAAGCTTTTTACCGGCCAATTCTTGATAAGAAGCAGCAGCTAATTCATCCCACTTCTGCTTTTGTTGTGCAGCAAAGGAATAACCTAAATTACGATCCCAACTGATCATTTGACCAATTATCTGTTCAGCTAAACCAGGGACCATCGCCCCAGACGCATTCGTCAACTGAATCCCTTTTTCTTTAAACAAATTTTGTGGTAACTGGTCAACACCCGCTGACCAAGCTTGGACCCACTTAACAGAATTATTTTTCTGCAATAGTGGGGTTAATTTATCATCATAGCCTAAAATAACGTCCACATCGTTTAAATCAGCTTGAGTTACATTTTTTGCTGGCAGATATGTGTATTCAACTGATCCAGCGTTATTGAGCAACTCTATGTCAGCTTGTTGTAATTCTTGCAAACTTAATATTTTCATTAGCTAGCTCCTTTTTGACCTTTAATTTCAAAATGTAATAAATATTAATTCAAAGTATAATACAAATCAGTCAAATTCACCTTGATTTCGAACTAAAGAAAAAGGTGTTGCCTCCAAATCGGAAGTAACACCTTAAATAATATTTAAATTGATCCTAATGGTATAAGTCAAAACGACCTTTAGCAAATAGTTCTTTAGAACCACCAGTTTCAGTCAAAGCTCTATCCATAATAAGTTTCTTCAAAGCTGAAGCTGCATAACCTTTAACGGTCTTACCACCATTACCAAGTACACCAAAGGCATGTGTGTTACCAATAGAGGCAACCGTGCCAAGTGGTTCGTAAGTAAAGTCACCTGTTTCGCGACCAGCTAATTGTGCCAAAATATTCTTAGCAGCTAATTCACCCATTGCAAGAGAAATTTGTGCAGTTGTAGGGAATGGACGATTTGATTCAGGGTCCATCACTGCAGAACAGTCACCGATCAGATATACGTTACGGTAGTCTGGGTCACGTAGGTCACTATCAACCATCATACGACCACGTTTTGCAGAGAAACCTGAATCATCAATAACCTTGCTACCAGAAACACCAGTAGTCCAGATGATCGTGTTAGCAGTTAATTCATCAGTTTCTCCAGTTTCAGCGTTTGTTTGGTAAACAACAGTTTGAGGTTTGATAGCCTTGATAGGTTTACCAGTTAAGAACTTAACGCCCCAGCTTTCAAGCTTAGCAACACCATAATCAGCCAATTCTTCTGGCATCATTGGCAACAAACGAGTAACAGCTTCAACTACGTAAAGTTCGATACGTTCTGGAGCAACACCAGCAATTTCAGCAAATTCGTTGCGGTTGTCATTTAAAGCACCCAATAATTCGATACCAGTAAAGCCGGCACCACAAACAACGATCTTTAGATCATCAGGGTTATGTGTTTCCTTGTAATCTTCCATTTGAGCAATGATGTGGTCATGAACCGCGATTGCCGTTTTAACGTTGACCATTGGTAATGAGTTGTCATCTACACCTTCGATACCAAATGATTCTGAACGGAAACCTAAAGCCACGATCAAGTAATCATATGAAAGTGTTTCGCCATTATCTAAGCTAACTTCTTGGTCATCACGATCAATTTTTTCAACACTAGCTTGCACAAATGTTGTTACATCTGGATCAACTACGTCTTCGATCGGATAAAGGATCTTTTCAGCAGGTTGTGTCCCTGCAGCAACTTCGTGTAGATCTGTTGACTCATAGTGATAGTCATTGCGATCTACCAAAGTAATGTGAAAGCCCCCCTTACTCTTTTGCAAAAATCTCAAAGCACGCAAACCTGCGTAGCCGCCACCTAAAATAACGATTTCCTTCATGTAAATCTCTCCTTATAGTGTAAAAATAATGTAGACTAGATAAGATAAAGCTTGTGCAGCTGAACCAACTGCAAGGATCTTAACAGCGCACGGAAAGGTTTCTTTTTTTACTTGTTTTTCCTTAAACATACGCACATTTTTAACAATTACGGGTAATACCAGCAAAGTCAATAGGACTGTCCAAGGAGCAATCCCAACAAACACAGCCAATACCAATGCAAGCACTGCCATAACATTCATTATAACAAATAATCGGACAGAATTCTCTTTTCCCAGGTAATGAGATAAGGTAAAACGCTGATTTTTTTCGTCTTCCTCCAAATCACACGTATTGTTAGCTAACATTAGGTTAGAGATCCATAATGTATCAGGCAAAGAGATCAGGACAACACCTAAAACAGTGGACCAGTTCCACGTAAAATCTTGGTATGTATTAATATATACACACAATAAGGTGATCATAAATCCCATTGTCGGACCTGAAAATAATTCCCCTAAAGGTAAACTTGATAAAGGTCTAGGACCTGATGAATAAAAGACCCCAACTAAATAACAAAAAATACCCATTATTAACACTGGCCACCCAGTAACATAAGCCAAAGCAATTCCGATCACAGCCGAAACAAGTATCATCGATATCATAAGTCCAAATACTAACTTTAATGATAAATGTTCTCGCCCAATAATGTTAGTATTTTGCTTGTAATTTTTTTCATCAACTGCATGATGATAGTCATTAAAGTTATCCAAAATATCAACTGACATGTTAAATAGGAACATCGAGATAAAAAATGCTACCAACAAACCTGGATGAATAGAATGAAAATTGTACCAGCTATAGCAAGCTCCTAAGATAAATGGTAAAACACTCGCAGTTTTAGCTTTCATTTCAACTAATTCCAAAAAAACAGGAATGGGCAAAATATCACCTCCTTTCAAAAAAATAGTAAAACATACTAAAATATACTAGAATTATGGCAAATTCTTTTTATTTTTATAATGTTGAAGTATACTAGTAACAAAATTTAGGAGCAATCAACTTAATAATCAAACAAATAAAAAAAGACGGTCGCAATTGTTATTAAAAGTTGCAATTTCTCCAAAATATTGTTAGCAACCTATCTTCTTTACATTCTACTAGCAAACAGGTAAGAATATCAATTAAATGTTTTTCACATCGACCCAAAATATGGTTTAATATAGTGTATATACTTGTTTACTAATTAGGGGCAGGAAGGAAATACGCACATGTTTACATTATGGAATAAATTTCCGCAAATTTACAAACAATTAAATCGCGTCGAAAAACTGATCGACGACAGGCTTCATACAAATAATCCCAACGTTGAAGAACTTTTAAGATCTTTAGCAGATGACCAAGGCAAGCAATTACGTCCAGGATTATTTCTGCTATTCAGCCAACTAGGTGATCAAAAACTACATAGTGACGAAGAACTCATCAAAATTGCGGCATCTGTCGAAATTTTGCACAAGGCAACTTTGATCCATGATGATATTATTGATGATTCACCACTCAGGCGTGGAAAAATCACGATCCAATCTAAGTATGGCAAAGACGTTGCAGTCTACGCGGGTGATTTATTATTTACTGTCTTTTTCAGCTTGTTAACTGAAGCAATGAACGGTTCAAAATATATGGGCTATAACTCACAGGCCATGTACAACTTATTAGTTGGTGAACTCAGCCAAATGCATCTTCGTTATTCACAAACACAAACGATCGATGATTATCTAAAAAATATCCAAGGTAAAACCGCAGCACTCTTCAAGCTTGCTTGTATGGAAGGTATCCATTTCAGTGATCCTGACGAAAAACGTGAACGATTAGCTGGGGACATTGGTCTAAATATCGGTATCGCATTCCAAATTTATGATGATATCTTGGATTATACTAGCACCACAAAAGACTTAAAGAAACCAGTTTTAGAAGATGTGGCTGAAGGCGTTTATTCATCGCCGCTTCTATTTGCATTTGCTAAGGCTCCGGCTGAATTCAAGCCATTGCTAGATAAGAAACAAGACATAAAACCAGCTGAAATAAAAGAGGTTGCTCGTCTAGTTCAAAAATACAATGGAATAAAGGACGCCCAAGAGCTTGCTCAACATTATACTGATCTCGCCTTAGAAGAAATCGATTCGCTAAGTAACCAAAGAGTTGCCCACCAAATCAAAACAGTCGCAGTCAGACTTTTAAACCGTGTGTCATAATTTGAACTTCACATATTCGTAAATACAGGCTGGAACATAACATAACCAGCTGTGCTTATTCTAAAAGGGTCGTCGATCTAACCAATTAAATGGATTAGATCGACGGCCCTTAAACGTGTTACAAAATATCGAAACCTCACCATAACAACGATTGCTTTATCCTGGCCCTTTACATCCAAAATAAAGATCATCATTACAGATCGGCTCAAAACATCTTTTATCGCACTCTTTTTTAGAAACTTCCACGGTCGATCCGCAGTAATTTCTGATAATATGAATTTTCAGCTGCTAATTGTTCTGGGCTACCATTTAATTTCAATTCTCCATCTTCAATAAAGATCACCTGATCCATCAACGATAGACCTTGCAGATGATGTGTGACCCAAATCAAAGTTTTACCAGACAACTCTTTGACAAAAGTTTCGATCAAATCTTGCTCGGTCACAGGATCTAAACTAACTGTCGGTTCGTCTAAAATAACGACTGGCACGTTTTGCAACAAGATCCGAGCTAAAGCCATCCGGTGTCGTTCACCACCAGAAAAGCGGTGTCCTGCCTCATCAACTTGTGTATCCAGTCTATCAGGCAAACGCATGACCATTTCGGTCAAACCGACACGGTCTAAGACGTCCCATAACTCTTCATCGCTTGCATTTTCGTTACCAATTTTCAAGTTGTTGCGCACGCTTGTTCTAAACAAATACGGGGCCTGGTGGATGACACCGATAAATTGGCTGATACCTTCACCTAAATCACTAACAGGCACTCCATTTAGCAATATTTGACCGCTCACTGGTTTAAGATCACCACGTAATAAATGGATCAAAGTTGTCTTTCCCGAGCCACTACGTCCTAAAATTGCTAGCTTTTCACCCTGTGAGATCGAAAGATTTAATTTTTCTAACACATCGGATCCTTGTTCATCGTATCTGAAACTTAAGTTTTTGACTTCAAGTTTGACTGGTGCAGTAATACTAGCCGCAAGTTTTTGACTATTCTCATCAGCTGCTTGATTACTTGAAATACTTTGACCCTCATTATCTGATAAATTATTCAAACGTACGAGTGAATCTTCATAGATATTGGTTTCTTGTGCCGCACCTGGCATGTCGGTAAAGGCATCCCCTAGCGGAAAAATCACTAAGACAAAGGCTGCGATCCAATTAGCTGTTCCACCATGGTCACCTGGAAATTGAAAAGCTGTCCAACATAATATTGCGACTGTAATTGCAGCCACAACTAGCTGAACAAGGAAATTACGGAGATTTTCATTGTTAGCTAAGTGATGGTTAACCTCCCGCAGCTTACCTTCTTCTTGATCATGTTGTTCCACATAATCACGGCCGCGCTGACTAAAGATCCAGTCTGAAACGCCTAAGACATTATCAGTCAATCCACTATATAGTGTATTTTTTATCGCTTTTTGTTTTTCTTGTTTAGCACCGTTCACGATCATGGCTGTGAGGGGCATTAAAATCGTTAAGACTCCGAGCAACAATAACATCACCAAAGCGAAAAACCAGGAAAAATAACCTAAAGCTAAGACGATCACAACATATAATAACCAGCCCACGATAGTTGGAAAAATCGTACGCAGGTACAAGTTTTGAATATGATCGATGTCATCTGATAACACACCCAAAATATCACCAGTTTGATGTTTATCCTTGAAGAAAACTGCGTCTTTTTCCAAAACATTATATAATTTTAACCGCAATTCACTGGTCAACTTTAAGACCCAGTTATGACTGGTCAATCTTTCTAAATACCGAAAGACCGGGCGTCCGATCCCAAATGCACGTGTCAAAACGATCGGTACATACACTAACAAAATGTTTTCTGGTAAAGAGGCTGATTTGCTGATCAAGTAACCAGAATTAAACATCAAAGCTCCGGCACAAAAGAATGTCATAAACCCTAAAAATAATGCCAGGATCATTGATTTTGCATATTTAGACAAAAATGGCTTGATCCAAGTATCTTTTTTTAATAACTTAAAAATTTTCATTTAGATCCTCCCCATCGCATGTCTTAATTGCACCAATGCACCATTCTTTTCTTGCAATTCATCCAAACTGCCTGCTTCAACTACTTGACCATGATCAAGCACTAAGATCTGGTCCATTTCATTCATCCAATGCAAGCGGTGGGTCGCAAAAATTACCAAATGGTTTTCCATTAACGGCAACATTCTTTCCTTCAACTCAACTTCAGTTTCAATATCCAGATGTGCTGTTGGTTCATCAAACAAGATGATCTTCCGACTTTGATCTAGAAAGGCGCGGGCTAAGGCGATCCTTTGGGCCTGGCCCCCACTCAAACTACGAGCACCTTCACCGATCAAAGTATCTAATCCATCAGGCAAGTCTTTTACTAGTTGCTCTAAGCCAACTACCTTAACGGCTTTTGTAACTTGTTCATCACTTGCTTCTTGGTGGTAAAAGACAATATTATCATGCAAACTAGCATGAAAAATATACGGATCTTGTGGGATATAGATTATCTGTTTTTGCCAATCGGCTTGTTTAAATGAATCAAATTTTACACCATTAAAATCTATTTGCGCGTGTTCTGGTTGAGTAAAACCACTTAGCAAATTGATCAATGTTGATTTACCTGAACCACTCAGGCCAATGACCCCCACTTTTTGAAAGCCATTAATTTCAAACGAGAATTGGTTCTTTTGTCCTGATTGATCATAAGCATAAGACATCTGCTCGACTTTTAAATGACTATTTTCATCCCACTGCGGTAATGTTTGTTCAACTGGAGGGTTCTCGTCAAAATCTAAGATCTCATTGATCGCACTGAAAGCATTTTTCCCATTCAAAGTCGCATGATAGTCATTTGAAAAATCACGAATCGGTAAGAAATATTCAGGACTTAAGGTTAAAATAACCAACGCCGGATACAATAAGATCTTACCTGATATCAAGTGTAAACCTAGGAACACGGCAACGACCGCAATTGAAAGTGTCGTGAAAAAATCAAGCGCAAAAGTCGATAAGATCGCAATTTTCAAAGTATCGATCGTAGCTGTCCGAAACTTTTCACTAGTTTTAAAGATACTCTGTCCGTATTTTTTACTGAGGCCAAAAAACTTCAAGGTGTCAATACCGCGCAAGGAATCAACAAAGTGATTCGACAAGATCTGATAAGAAGCATACTGCTTATCAGCTTTCGCTTGCGCAGCGTACCCTAAGATGATCATAAAGATCACATCGACTGGTAAGATCAGCAACAAAAAGGCAGCTGATTTCCAGTCATAAACTGCGATCCCAATTAAGATCACAAAAGGAATGATCATCATATTGATGATTTTTGACAAACTCAAGCTTAAGTAATCTTCGACCTGGTCGATACCTTCTAAGGCCATAGTCGTCACGTTACCTGTTCCTTCATTTTGAGTGATCTCAGGCCCGACCCGAAAGATCTTATCCAAGAGCTGATTTCTGATTTCTTGGGACTGTTTACTAGCAAATTTATCCAAGCGCTGCTGTTTTATGTATATACACAAATGACGCAGCACGTATAGTACTACGAACCATACGAGCCACGTTATTTGTGCAGACAATGGATGTCCATTCCACAACCCCACGATCGCACGTGAGATCGTGATCGTCTGACCGATGATCGCGACAGACTGGATCAATGTCAACAGCATCAGCAAGGACATAATTCCCTTTGCACCTGGGAGTTCCATTATCTTTTTATCTAACATTATTTATTTTTCACCGTCTCTTTTTGAGCTTACTTGTTCACTAATTATTCGACGCTTTTACCTTACTTTTCTTACCAGTTACACGTTTTCTAAAGATGTAATAAGTCCAACCGATATAAAGCAAAACAATTGGCAAGAATGTGCAGACCACGATCGACATCACTTTTAATGTATATGGTGATGAAGAGGCATTAGTGATCAACAAGTCAAATTTGGAGTTGTTTGAACTGATCATCAAACGTGGGAAAAGACCTTGGAACAACAAAGCAACTAATGAAACTAATGTTAGACCACTAGCTGTAAATGCAATTCCTTCCTTGTTTTTAATGACCGCAATATGAGCGATCACCGTCAACAAGACAATTACAGCTAATAAGCTTAGAGTTCCCACAAAATGATTTTGGAAGAAATCAGTCTTGAAATACATCAAAACTGCAAAAGCAACTAAACCAACATACAAAACAGGGTATAAGACCTCAGCATATTTTTTGACCCGATCACGCAATGGCCATTCAGTTTTTAGACCAATATAGTTTAATCCATGTAGGTAGGCCAACAACGTAAGTGCCACGCCTCCAACAACTGAGAACAAGTTGATGTAATCAGTAAAACCAGCCCAGACATTACCGTGCGAATCCATCGGCATTCCTTGGATCATACTAATAAACATAATACCAAACATAAATGGTACTAAGAGACTGCCGATCCCCAATGTCCAGTCCCAGATCCATTTTTTGCTAGGATCTGTCCGGTCACGGAATTCAAAGGAAACACCACGGATGATCAAACCAAATAAAATGAGGAATAATACCAGATAGTAACCTGAGAATAAAGCCGAATACCAATATGGGAAAGAAGCAAACATGGCACCACCAGCAGTGATCAACCACACTTCATTACCATCCCACACAGGCCCGATACTTGCAACGACCTGGTCGCGTTCATCTTCATCTTTTGCAAGTGTTAAAACTGACATACCAACACCATAGTCAAAACCTTCCAAAAAGAAGAAGCCGGCAAACAAGACACCAATAATGATAAACCAAACTAATTGCAATGTTGTCATTATTCAAACGCCTCCTTGTTGAATGGGTCAACTTCGGCCTCAGAACTTAATGGCGCATTGATCATTTCGCCATCGTCAGATTCAGGACCCTTCTTTAATTCCTTGACGACCAAGGCGACCATAACAATGGCCAAGAAGGAGAACAAGCAGAAATAAACGATATTTGACGTCAGTAATGAACCGACCGAAACATTTGGCGACACACTATCTTTGATCGTAAATAGACCATAAACAGTCCATGGATAACGACCAAGTTCCGTGACTAACCAACCGCAAGTATTAGTAATAAATGGAACGAAGGTGAAAAGCCCTACGATCCAAAGCATCCATTTTTGCTTAAATAGCAGCTGACTCTTCTTACGCGCAAAAAACAAGCCTAAAACAGAAATACCTAACATTGCCATACCAAAGATCGCCATGATATGGAATGACCAGAACAATGTATTTACTGGTGGATAGTAATTATTTTCATCACCATATTTAGCTTGCAGATCTTTATTTGCTGAGTCCATTCCTTGAATCGAGCCTGATGGCTTATGGTAAGAAAGCAAACTCAACATGTATGGGATCTGAATATCAAACTTATCCTCGTGCGTCTTAGGATCCATGAAAGAGACCACTTTCCACGGCGCAGGATCTGCCGTGTCTTCCTTTTCACCTTCAGTTGCGGCAAACTTCATTGGCTGGTCTTCGATCAAAGCTTGCATCTGCAAGTCACCGGCAACAAAAACACCGATCGAACCAACCAAACCGACAACTAAACCAAGTTTTAAGGAACGTTTGAAAAAGTTTTTCTCCTTTAATTTCTTATTTAATAACTTAAACGCAGACATACCAGCGATCAAGAAACCACCCATACAAACCGCACCAGCGATCGTATGTCCGAACTCATACCACGCCTGTGTGTTAGCGATCAATTTAGGGAAGCTTGTCATCACAGCACGGCCGCCCTTGAGCGCATAACCTGTTGGATGTTGCATAAATGCATTGGCTGTAATGATCCAGAAAGCTGACAACATTGACGCGATCGTTACTAACCACATAAAGGTGGCGTGCAGCCATGGCTTGACCATCTTCCATGTAAACATCCACAAACCAAGAAATGTTGACTCCATAAAAAATGCCAACAAAGCTTCAATAGCTAGTGGAGCTCCGAAAATATCTCCCATGAAACGGGAATAATCTGACCAGTTCATTCCGAACTGGAACTCTTGAATGATACCTGTTACGACACCGACTGCAAAACTAAGTAGAAAAATATTACCCCAGAATTTGGTCATACGTAAGTATGTTTTATCTTTGGTACGAACCCACATGGTTTCCATAATAGCTACTACAAGTCCTGTCCCAATTGAAAACGGAACGAAGAAAAAGTGGAAGATCGTTGTCATTCCAAATTGAAAACGTGCCAAACTCAGAATATCCATTCACAACCCCTCCTTATTAAGATTTTATAAAATAACCATTCTTACTATACACCGAAAAATTAAAAAAACCAATTACCTAAGTAATTTAATATTGTATAAGATGTAACCAGATGTAGCGGTGCTCTACTCTATTGTAACTTTCGAATTAATATTAATTTTTTAACACACCTAACCTTATTTATAGCAAATTTTTCCAACATTTTAAAGCGATTCCATTATTTCACAATAAAAACTCTCCAGCTAACAGAAAATATCCTGCGTAACTGGAGAGAAGAACTTAACTGTTCTGAAATTTAAAAATTAATTTCTATAGTAAATCTTTTGTGTCAGATTCAAGTGATGGGAAGAGATAAACTAAGCGGCCCAATTCTTCCGGTCCGAAACCAAATTCAATCGCTGGCAAGATCGAGTTGATTGCATTATCAGCCTTCTCACTGACTTCAGAAGCACCCACGATCTTGTGGTCAGCATCATAAACAATCGTATTTTTAGCATATGATTCATTGTCGACCAAACGATACCAGCCGTCTAACAAGTTGTTTTCATTAACTGTATAATCCTTGTTATCTGCAACAGATACTGGATTTACACCCACCTGAGCGATTCGTGGTGATGTAAAGACAACTGAAGGGATTGCTGGATAATTGATCGCATCAGTTGTTTCTTTACTAAAGAGTTGCATCAAGTAAGTTGTTTCATAAATAGCCGTTGGTGTCAGTTTTGGTTGTTTCTTATCAAGAACGTCACCGGAAGCATAGATACTATCAACGCTTGTTTGTAGGTGATCGTTAACTTCGATACCGTGTTCGTTATATTTTACACCAACTTCGTCTAGGCCAAGTTCTTCAACATTTGGGATCCGGCCTGAAGCATCTAAGATCCAATCTGTTTCTACACTTTGACCATCGTTGTAACTAACTGTGTATTTGTCGCCATTTTGTGTAAATTCTGAAACTTCAACATTTTTGACAAATTTAACGCCACGGCTTTCTAAATCAGCCAAAACATGTTCAACATATGGTTGATGGAAAGCACGCAATGCCTTGTCATGATGCATCAAGACAGTAACATCTGAACCAGCAGCATTAGCGATCGTAGCAAATTCCAAGCTAATATACCCACTACCAATGATCGTGATGTTTTGTGGAAGTTCAGTCATAGCCATGAATTCTGTACTGTCATGTGCTAATTTTGAACCAGGTACATCGACACGATGTGGGCGCTGACCTGTAGCAACTACGATATTTGCAGCAGTCTTTTCTGTTCCGTCAACATCAACACTATGTGCGCCAGTCAACTTACCGTGGCCTTTAATAATATCAACACCGGAATCATTTAATAATCCACTGATGAAATCAGGCAAACCATCGATCACTTCATCTTCATGCTTAACATTTTCTGCCCAGTTAAAAGTTAAATCACCACTGACAATATCTTTCATACGTTCTTGGAAACGTACTAATTCAACAGGAGCATCCAAGGTGATCTTAGCGTTACAACCACGGTTAGGACATGTTCCTCCGATCTTATCAGCTTCAACTACACCCACTTTATATCCCTTAGCGGCTAAAGGAGCGGCACCATCAAAAGTTCCGTGACCTGCTCCGATATATAAAACATCATATTGATAACCATTTTCTGGCATTAAATCTGACTCCCCTTCTAACAAATAATTTCTTACTTAAAATTAGAATACAACAACTTAACGGAACAACGCAAAGATAATGCTTTTAGCAATTATTATTTTAGCTAATATTTTTTAAAAGCCGTTTTTTAGTGATATCCTAGAGACATCAATAAACAGAAAGGATAATTCATTATGAAATCTTTTTTCTTAGAACAATTTTCCTTGGCAGATCAAACCGCGATCATAACCGGCGGCGCGAGCGGCTTAGGACAATACTACTCACTGGCATTAGCTCAAGCAGGCGCACAAGTTTATGTGGTCTCACGGACTACTAAAGGCTGGACACAGCTCAAAGAAAAAATCGAACAAGCTGGCGGAAAAGTTAGAATTTTACAACAAGACCTTACCGCTAAAAATGCCGCCAAAAATATCGTGGATGGCTGCTTAAACGAATTTGGCAAGATCGATATTTTAGTTAACAACGCCGGTTTGCAATTACGTAATGATTTAGCCGACTTTAAGGATGAAGATTGGCGAGCAGTGATCGAGATCAACCTCAATGCGCTTTACTATCTCTCACATGAAGTTGCACAAGTAATGCAAAAACGATCTAGCGGCAAAATAATCAACATTGGTTCTATGCAATCCTACCGTGCCGGCAAACGGATCTTTCCATATACCGCCAGTAAGCACGCGGTATTAGGCTTAACTAAAGCCTACGCCGATGCTTTGGCACCAGATAATATTCAGGTCAATGGGATCGCACCTGGTTACGTTGATACTCCCATGACCAAGGCATTACAAGAGGACCCAAAACGCAACCAGGAAATCATTGACCACATTCCCGCCGGCAAATGGGCACAGCCCGAACAACTGATGGGCACAGTAGTTTTTCTTGCTAGTCACGCAGCTGACTATCTGAACGGCGTAATGATCCCAGTGGATGGCGGCTATCTTTTACGTTAATAGTAATAGAGCTTTACAAATTTTAATTATTTTTCCGAGTTCTTGAACCCACATCCAGTATGAACTACAAAACGATTTCAGAATTTTGCTGCTTTTGGGCTGTCTGAGCCTGACTAGTAAAAATTCGTTCCTCAGTAACGGCACGGCTTAGAGCGTCGTTGTGCGTACTTGTCCTCTTACCCTGTGATTCTTGCCAAGCAGGCAGGGTTTGGGGTGATGTCAAAAGATAGGCAACATGGATAAAACCAAAATTACGATATTTTTAATAGTCGGCATCGACAACACTGTTGAAAAAAGTAACGTAATAATTTGAGAAATTTTGGTAACAGTGACATGTTTTCAACTTACGTTCAGTTAGACTGGAACTGAACGTTCCTTTCCGTAACTTGCGTTCAGTTGAACTTGGACTAAACGCTCCTTTTCATAACTTACGTTCAGTTGGACTTGAACTGGACGTTCCTTTTGGCGACTTACGTTCAGTTGAGCTTAGACTGAACGCTCCTTTCCGTGACTTACGTTCAGTTATGATCTCGTTAAAAAAATTCCCAGCATTTTTTAGGCCTTAAATTTTAGAAAAAGTTGTAAAGTGCTCGTTAATAATGGAACTGGGACATAACTAGCTGTCCGAGCCTAAAAGGGCCGTCGATTTATCCCATTAAATGAGTTAAATCGGCGGCCCCTAACCGTATTCCAAAAGATTGAAACATCTTTTGGAATACTTTCATTCTCCCATTACTTCTGTCAGCCTCAAATGATCATCAATATTATAAAAATGTGGGTGTTTCCAATTCAACATCTCATCAGTTAACTGATACTTAGTGATCCCCAAACGGTTATATGGTTCAAAATAGTAGCTGCGTGATTCTAAACAGGTCGCTGAACGGTAAACGGAATGGGTATGTTGATATTTATTCAACTTAGGAACAGTCACACTATTTAACAAATGCCAGCTACTGATCAGTGCTTCTTTTTCATCGGTTGGCTGGTCGGTTTTCTCTTTATAATAAGCTGCCCGAATAAAACGTCCAGTCGGTGTATAAGCCGAAGAAGGGACCTTCTTACCAGCAAAACTTCCTGTACTAATATGAGGCTGCACTACAGAGGTCTCACCTTCTTTTTGCAAGTCTGGTTTGAGATTCATATAATCTCCTAACTGTTCGACTTGATGTGCAAAATTAAAGGCATTAGTCACGACACCGATCGGGTTTTCAATGACATTCATCGGCTGGACAGTTGGTTCGATGATCACGATGCGCCCCGTCGGATCTGTGGCAGCATAGTGTAATTCCGGATAGCCATAAGGGATCGCGGAGTTTTTACCACTCATTAAACGAACCTCATCCAAATGCTCGACGATATCTGCCACTGACTTGTAATTTCCCATCATATAAAATGGTACTTCATATGGAGCTAGTTGTTCTTTATCAACCTGCGGCTCGTCATACAAGTTAGTTCCATTTCTAAAGGTCAATTTTTGAACGCTTAGACCCCATTCATTCACACCATCACTCATATCGATCGCGTTTTCTTTATTTCTTCCCACGCCAATAATAGCGTATTTATTTTTCACGGTCCGCTGGTCAAAATCCGCGATCCATTCATAATCACGTGGCGCAAACACTGGACCCGACTCTAGCTCATGCCAGTCCATCGTCCGTGAAAACATGTGCGTTCCATTTTTGGCAACTTGCAAGATACTAGTACACATGTCAATACTCCTTTTCACTAATTTATCTTATCTTTATTTCTTGGTTATCATTTTCATTATGCCTGATGTTTTCACAAATGAAAAGCGGTCTGTTTATCCTAACAAAATTTACCCTGGTAAATAAGAAAAAGCTGACTATTCTCACTCGCTAAATACCATGTGCGGCAAAATTATTTGGACTGTGTAACAAAAGGGTTCATTAAAAAAGGAGCTGGAATATAACTAGCTGTACGATTCTATAAAAGGGGCCGTTGACCTAACTCATTAAATGGGATAGATCAACGGCCCTTAAACGTGTTCCAAAAGACTGAAGCATCTTTTGTCTCACTCTTTTGATCACAATTTATTCTTGTGGTTGCATAACACTTTCATCATATTTACGTAAAATCAGATACATGAGCACGTAAATTACCATTGGGATCCACACGAAGTTCAAGTCGATCATGTGTAATGTTGCAGCATTTTGTGCTTGATTAGCCACGTAGCCTGAAGCATCAAACATCGAAGCCGTGATCAAGCCACCGATCCCCAAGCCTAGGTTTACACCCCAATCACTAGTCGAAGCCAGTAAGCCTTCAGCTTGGATTCCCATGGTAGTCCCATATGAGATCGTATCGGCGATCATGATCGAAACTAGGCCGATCACGATCCCATTACCGATCGAATTGACAAAGATCCCAGCAAAAGTGATCCATAAAGTCTTCGTATATGCACCAACACCAATAATGATCTGACCCAATAGTTCGATCAGGATCCCGTGAGACATGGTAGCTTTTTTACTTCTGACTTGAGTGAAACGCAAGATCAATAACACACCAATGATCGAAGCTAAAGTAAAACTATTAGCCACTGAAACTAAGTTGTCGTTTTCATAAACGTACTTAAAATAGTAAATCGTTGTTTGGTTTTTGATGGCGGTCGATAACCAATATAAGAAGACCACGATCGACAACACGATCCATGGTTGGTTATGCCGTAACATGTTCCATACTTTACTGAGCGGCTGATGACTCATTTCTTGATTTGTATGCCGTTCACGAACTTGCACGAATGTATTCAAGATCAAAACTAACGAAATGATCCCGAAAATGATCACCGTTCCCAAGAATCCTTTTTGTTGGTCACCTTGGCCGATCAATTTAACCAATGGGATAGTAAACGTTGCAACAACAACTTGGACTAAACTACCAAAGAACTGACGGATCACACCCAAGATCGTGATCTCACGGTCATTTTCAGTCATCGTCGGTAAGATCGAAGTAACTGGGAGATTGACCGCTGTATACAAGAAACCTAAACCAAGATATGTAACATATGCCCAAGCGAGTTTTCCGCCGCCAGAAAAGTCTGGCGTTACGAAAGTCAAGATCGCGACCAGCACATATGGCAATGCATACCATAAGAAAAACGGCCGACTTTTACCCCATTTGGAATGTGTCCGATCGATCATCAAACCTAAGATCACACTTTCGACCACATCCAAAAAACGGGCAATGGCAAATAAGATCCCCACATCACGCGCGCGTAAACCATAAACATCTGTATAGAAAAATAGCAAATACGAACTCATCATTTGAAAAATCAGGTTATCGGCCGCATCACTCAAACCATAACTGATCCGTTCGACCCAACCAGTTTCATAATTCTTATTTTTCACAGTAAAACACCTTCCTTTTTTCAGCGTTTCTTTACAAGCCAGGCTTGCTAAAAACGACTTTTTTTATCGAAAAAGACCCGGGTGCGATAAACTTACCCGGATCTTACTGATACTTACTTGTTAAAGTAAACTAATCTTTTTTACTTAATTCCTCATACACTTTACCGCCTACGAGGTCATTTGTCCACATCCAAACCATATGGCCGACTAATTCTGACAGATGTTCGTCTTTTGGCTGTTCTTTAGCAGATGGAACAACATTCAATGCTGGCATTACACCTAAGTGGAAGATAGCCCAAACGCCGATGCCATACCAACTACCGTGGTCTTTAGTGATTGCAGGATATCTATGACGTAATAGTTCATAGATCACTGCCCAAGAAACGGAAAAACCGTAATGAATAATGAAACCGGGCCACTCGATCTTGTGACCGGAAAATGTATAATTTTGGTGGATCACTTCATCAGGAACACCCAAGAACTTCATCGTTTTGTACGGTGGATTTTGAGCATCTCGTTCTTCTGTTCGTGGAGGGAAAACATTTTCCCAACCCATTTTAACTAAACCTGAGATCAAGCCGGCCGCGATTCCCGCGCCAAGCGCCTTTTTAACATTTACTGCCATTGAACTTCCTCCTTTAATAATTGCTGACTACTTGAATTAAAAAATTGATTACACGCTTACTAACTAGATAATTCTAACAAATAGTAAGCTAAAACACAAACAAAGCTATCTTTCTTTTTTTAATAAGCATTGCTGTTTTTCACGAGTCAATTGACCTAATTGTACCATCTTGGTATAGATCTGGTCCAAGATCTCCCGACGGTCAGCTGTCGAATTAACAAAATCATAGCGATCACCATCAATGACTAACAAGGCAGATTCTTCATAGTCTCGTTTAAATCTTGCATACCGTCTCAATAGATCCTGATAGTAATCATTTAAACTAGGGTCTTTTTCAGGTAGTTCATAATCCCTGCCTCTGATCTTGATCCGTTTTATAAGTGTCGGATATGAAATGTCTAACATGACCATTAGATCAGGTGCTTTTTGGTGGCTAGCATATGGTAATTCTTCTAACATATTTTCCAGTAGTTCTCGGTAAGTTTCCCACTCGACTTTAGTCATGTTACCGCGTTCATAATTCATTTTACAAAACAGCTGGTCAGTATAAATTGAGCGGTCTAAAACACTATTTTTATCAGCCGAGGCCTGCTTCATCATTTTAAAACGCCGGTTCAAGAAGAAGACTTGCAATAAAAAAGCATAGGGATTAGTCTTCCATTTACCAGTGGCTACTTCTTTGTTTCCCTGATAAAACAAAGGCAAGACGGGATTATCGGAAACTGGTTCATAAAAAGGTGTACCTTGCAACCGATCACTCAATAATCCTGTCAAGCTGGTTTTACCGGCAGCGATCGGTCCTTCGATCGTGATCACATTAACTCACATCCCTTCTGTTAACATTTGCTTACCTTTATTAACCTGAATTATTCATACTTTTCGTTGCAGTAAAAACTTTGTGCAAAGTCACTTTAGTGTGTAAAAAAAGCAGCTTTTTGTTAGTTTTGTTGTCGGACTGTTTAAAAAAGGACAGACTTCACCCTTTCCCTA
>DXAP01000131.1 GCA_019116985.1 Candidatus Ligilactobacillus excrementavium
ATCATGTTAAGTCCTGGTTGGTGGTCCTTAACACCAACTTTAGCAGCTGAATCTTCTGCCATTCCAACCGCCGGACCTGATTTACTAACTAATGGTGCTAACGGTAGTGCCGGGGGCATGGGTGATTCAAACGTGAATACCCAGCTACTAAAATATTTAGAAAAACATCAGGGTAATGCCAAATACTTGATGGGAACTAATGATTCAAATAGTGCAGCCCCTTATATTATCAAAAGTGGCAAAGCCGTCATGGCACTCGGTGGTTACAACGGGACTGATGAAGCACTAAGCTTGAAACAGTTCAAACATTTGGTAAAAACCGGACAAATCAAGTACTTCTATATCAGTGGTAAAACTGCTTCAGCATCTTCTGGTCAAATCGGTAAAATAATCCAGTGGATCAAGAAAAATGGTAACAAAGTGAGTGCCAACAAGTATGGTAGTACAAGCAATACAACTACTAACACAACTAAAAATAGGACTGGCGTTGCTGGTAATGGCAGCCAAATGGGGCAAGGGCCTAGTTCAAATGGAAAACAAATGACACCTAACACGAAACAACAGAGCACTCCACCAACTGGTATGCAGCAAGGACAAAAGCCGACTAAAAAACCAGCTAAACCTTCCAGTCAAACAGTCAAAACTAAAGCTGCACAAGGAAACATGAAAACAGGTGGCGGAAATATGGGCGTCATGCAAAGTGGTGTACTCTATGATCTAAGTTCAATTTACTAGATAAAGAGAAAGGGGAAAATAATGATGCGTAATTTAATTTCGATAGTTCTACCCGTTTATAATGAAGAAGCAGGGATCGTGAAAACAATTGAAGTTCTAGAAAACTTTGTCGAAAAACAACCACAAGATTTCGAGTTGCTTTTTATCGATGACGGCTCAACTGATACAAGTGTATCTTTGATCAAAGCGATGCAACAAAAATATCTCAATATTAAACTCATTAAGTTCTCACGTAATTTTGGTCATCAATTAGCCATTTCTGCAGGTATCAGATATACCATGGGAGATGCCGTAGTAGTCATGGATGCCGACTTGCAAGACCCTCCTTCTGTCATTCCGGAGATGATCAAAGAATGGAAAAAAGGAGCACAAGTCGTCTACGGTAAACGTAAAAGCCGTGCTGGAGAAACCTGGTTTAAGAAGATATCTGCGTCACTTTTTTATCGCTTTTTACAAAAGATCGCAAGCATTAACATCCCGCTTGACACTGGAGATTTCCGTTTAATGGATCGTCGTGTGATCAAAGAACTACGAAAAATGAACGAAACAGATCCATTTGTTCGTGGCCTAGTCAGTTGGGTCGGCTTCAAGCAAACATCCGTTGAATACGAACGTAAGGAAAGAATTGCAGGTTCTTCTAAATATCCGCTAAAAAAGATGGTCAATTTAGCACTAAGTGGGATCACATCTTTTTCTGATTTCCCATTGAAATTATTGATCTGGGCCGGAAGTATTTCAATTGGCTTTTCATTTGTCTATCTTCCAGTTGCCCTAATAACTGGATTTACCACACTTAAATTTCTGATCGGTACGCTTTTTGGCATGATCGGTTTATCCTTGATCGGTATGGGCCTTTTAGGGATCTATATCTATAAAACCTTCCAGGCTTCGCGCAAGCGTCCTCTTTATGTCGTTTCAGATATCAGTGGTTTTTCGCAAGCTAGCCAATTACAAAACTTAAAAATTGCCCACTCCTAAAAAATAGTTTGAAAAGCAGTTAAATAATTCAAAAAAAGTGATGAAAAACGACTACAAGAAGTCGCCTCCTTCATCACTTTTTTGTTGTCAAAGGTTAGTTTGCAAGCAAACCACTAAGAAATTGCTCAGCTCTTATAGAAATGAAAAGAACTAAGATGCATTACAGGACAAGAGTCTGGGACATAATTAGGTGTACAATTCTAACCTCTTTTTTCATTCCTATTTCTTCTATATATATCATATATTTCGCTTAAGAAGATACCTAAAACAATAATTATCCCTGATGTTCTTAACTTTCCAGTAAATACATAAATAATAGTTGACCCAATCAATATTATTAACAAAGTTTCGCAAATAACACTTAAATAAGGGTGTTTATTCTCAAAGTCATGGTATTTTTTTATCAAGTTACCACCTCATTTTCTTTAAGGTAGCAAACTTATATCTCAAACGTCAAATCAAACCTTGACACTATCAATGTTAGCGCATTATTTGTAAAGTGCTGTTTTAATACGATACACTTACTTTAAAGAGATAGGGGTGTGTTATATGATTGATTGGAAATACGGCTTTGTCCGCACTATTTGGTGGATCCCTTTCATGATCGGATGGCTTTTTTTATTTTATGTACGCGGATCTTATTTATCAACTACAGGTGTCGTTTTACTAATCATATTTTTTATTCTAGGTATTCTGTTATTCGGTAAAAAATCACCTTATCAAGAAAAAAATCGTCAAGAAACTCTGAAACATTTTAGCTTTGTTTTCCGCACCCTTTTAGCAATTACGGCTATTTTATTTTTATGGCTTTTTAATAAAAATAACGAAAATGAAGCTTGGGTCTCCCTTGTTTTCCCTTTCTTCTTTGCTGGGTCAGATTTTGTACCAGCCTTTTTCACAAGGAAAGTAAACAAGTATCAAGGACGTAATGATCTATGAAAGAAAAAATAATCTGGTGGATCCAACTAGTCGTAAATATCTGGTTCTTCTTGCATTTAACTCAATATATAGGCACTCTATATAATTTTGGTATAATTATAGATTCAGTTATTGATTTTATATTGATCATAGTTGCGTTTATTTTAGGTTATGCCTTAACCGTTAAATTTGAAAATGACCCCAATAAGTAAAGGCTGAAGTCAGCTTAAAAAATAAAAAATTGTGTCATAATGTCAGATTTAAAATCCCACTATGACACAATTTTTTATTAGTTTTAAGTGCTCTTGCTTTTGTCTCAGTTCCACTTTAAAGTCCTTCCGTGAATCTTTTTTGAACAAGTTTGTAAAATGCGAATGCGATCAAATAACCGATTTGTACCCCTAGTGCATTGGCAAATACATCATTAATATCAACAAACCGGGTCATTAAATCTAAGTTATCGAGCACAAATTGCATACTTTCAATTAAAAGACCGAGTCCAAAACTAATTGCTCCTAATGAAAACAGAGCAAGATGCTTTTTAAACAAACTGAGCACAAATATCCCAAACGGCACAGTCATTAAAATATTTAGATAGAAACTAAAATCTGTCATTTCTACTAAAGGAGTAACTATTACTGGCGCTTTGCCAATCATTTTAAACGTTTCTACACTATTCGAATCACTGTTTAAATTTGCAGTTAGCGGATAAAAACATAAAAGACCAACAATCGCAACATAGAAGATAAACAATAAAGAGA
>DXAP01000132.1 GCA_019116985.1 Candidatus Ligilactobacillus excrementavium
TTATATTCAAGTTCAAGCACCCCTGGATAATGAACAACCACTAGAACAACAAAAACCATAATCCCAGCTAGCCATCCCCATGTTCCAAAAAGGCCAGCAATTATTGAGCCAACCGCAAATAACGAAATTAATGACAAAATCAGAGGTCGAAACGACATTTTCTTTCCAAATGTGATCATAATCCATTACCTCCTTACCCTTTCATCTTTATGATATCATTATGATATTAAACAGACAACAAAAACGCTTTCGGAAGATTTGAACCTTAAACAAAAACTAATGAAACGAAAGTGAGACAAAAGATGTTTTGAAGCCGATTTGGAACGATGATTGCGTTATTTTGGGTCTTAGCGAAGCGAAGAACCAGAATAACGCAATCATTGTTACAGTATGGGCTTCAATCTTTTGGAACACGTTTAAGGGGCCGTCGATTTAACCCATTTAATGGGATAAATCGACGGCCTTTTAGGATTGGACAGCTAGTTTTGTCCCAGCCCCTTTGTCATTTTTCTAACTCAATTAGTAAACAAATATCATATTCAACATTGCAAAAATATTAAGGGGTACAAAAAGTCACTTTTGTTCCCCAGAAATGGGATCAAAAGTGACTTTCTTAAAAAATATTTTACTTACTTAATAGCGATATTCAAAAAATTTTATATCCGTCATACTCAATGTTCAAGGAATTATTTAGTTTATTACTCTGCTAGTATTTCTACATTTTAACTTTAGAAATGATTACAAGACTGGAGCATTTAGCATAATTATGGCTATCAAATAGGAACTATCTCATTGAAAAATGATTTTCCAGAAATTCAACTGTACCTAAGCCACTTTCAAACAAAATATATTCACGATCACCACAATAAAAACAAAATTGCGTAGTACCAAAATAGTTGATTTTGGTAAAACTATTTATTTCTTTTAAGGGAATTATTATACGGCGTTGTAATTGTGAGAGATGTGGAAAAGTTAAGCATAAATCATTATCTTGAAATTTAACTTTAGCAATCTGGCATAGTTTTTTCGTTTGAGAGATCACTTCAACATATGTGTTCATTTTTCCCACTCCTTATTGTATTTATCTGCTTATTTATAATATACAATATGGAACGCGTCCCACAGCAAGTACTTATTCACAGTGTATGAAACACAAAAAAACAGCCTAAAAATCCTTATTTTAACTGCTTATAGATCAAGAAATTTTTGAATCCTGTTTTTTAGATTGCCATGTTCCAGGATTTAAAATGTCCTTATTAGGCTCATCTAAAATATTTTCGTATAATTTAGCTTTACCTTCTAAAAAAGCAAGTTTTTCTTGGTCTTCCTTTAATTGTTGTTTAGCCTTAACTTGTTGTTCCTTGATCAATTGATACCTTTCCGGCACCGTTTGGTTCCCTTTTAAGCATAAATCAACATAATTCTTAACGTCCGCGATCGACATACCAGTTTGACGTAAGTAATGCGAACCTTGTAACCAATTCAATGATTCTTGATCAAATAAACGTTGGTTATTTGCACCACGTTGTACGGAAGGAACCAATCCTTTATCAGTGTAAAAACGAATAGTATGTTCAGTTAAATTGAGTTTTTTTGCGGTTTCTTTGATTGTCAAAAGCACGATAGACAACTCCTTTAAAAATTAATTTTGTTTTTCTCTTGCATTCGTGTAACTCGAAGGTGATAGGCTTAATTGTAACTTAAAAATGAATGGAGGACAAATAATGACTACTAAGATACCAATGGTTACGCTAAACAATGGCGTTGAAATGCCACAAGAAGGTTTTGGTGTTTTTCAAATTTCAGATTTAGCAACATGCAAGCAAGCTGTTAAAGATGCCTTAGAGGTGGGATATCGTTCAATTGATACGGCACAGGCCTATTATAATGAAGAGGCAGTTGGAGAAGCAATCAAAGAAAGCTCGGTTGCACGTGAAGATATTTTCTTAACCACTAAAGTATGGATTGATGATTATGGCTATGAGAAAACTAAAAAGTCAATTGAAGTGTCTTTGCAAAAATTGCAAACAGACTATATTGACTTGGTATTATTGCATCAGCCATTCAGTGATTATTATGGTGCTTATCATGCCTTAGAAGATTTATATGAAGAAAAGAAAATTCGTGCAATTGGCGTATCAAATTGGTCAGCAACTAAGTTAGTTGATTTAGCTGAATTTAATCGAATTGCGCCTGCGATCGACCAATTGGAAACAAATGTATTTTGCCAGCAACAAGCAATTAAACCGTATCTTGATCAATATAAAACACAGATTGAAGCTTGGGGTCCTTTGGCACAAGGTGCTAACAATATTTTTGAAAATTCCGTCTTAACTGAAATTGGCAAAAATCATGATAAAACTGCTGCACAAGTTGCTTTGAGATATTTAACTCAAAATGGCGTAGTAATTATTCCTAAGTCAACTCATAAGAAGCGGATGCAACAAAATTTGGATATTTGGGATTTCACTTTGAATGATGCTGAATTAGAGCAAATCCAGCAGTTAGATACGGGGCATTCATTGACACTTGATCATGATGCACCAGAAACTGTAAAATTTTTCGCAAATTATAGTAAAAATAATGCTCCAAAATAGTCTTTATCTGGCAACATGTCGACTCACAAAGAAATTACAAGTTATTGATAAAGTACCCCTATAGTGGTGTTTTCAGGTTTGATCCAGACACCGCTAAATCATAAAAAAGAAGGCAAAATAATTAATGGAAACAAAACAAGCTATTTTAAGTCGTAAGTCAACTCGTCATTTTACAGAACAAAAAATCAAACAAGAAGATTTAATTGACATTGTCAAAACAGCCCAGCAAGCACCATCTTGGGTCAATGCACAACCAGAACATGTCTATATTGCAACTGGTCAGACTTTGGAAAATATTCGTCAAAAACATCAAGAGGCTTTGCAAGCAAATGTTAGTGCCACATCTGATTTGAAAACAATTCCCAATAGTCAATGGCCTGAATTAGGACAAAAAAATATGAATCAATGGTTTGAAGATATTGGCCAATTAGTCGGTGACGATTGGAATGACCTTTTTAGCTTTGAACAAAAAGAGTTATATAATGCTCAGGCAATTGTTTATTTAACCTTACCAAAAAACTATTCTCTGTGGTCTTTGTATGATTTAGGAGCTTTTGGGGAAGCATTAATGGTAACTGCTCAAGATAAAGGAATCGGTTCTTTACCTGCCTACCAATTTATTAGCTACCCAGATATTTTACGTCAAGAGCTAGCTATCACAGAAGATAATGACATTATTATGGGTATCGGCTTAGGTTACCGAGATGAAAAAGCACGAATAAATAACATCCGAGGTCGGAGAATGGACACGAATAAAATTTTAACTATCAAAGATTAAAAATGTTTCCCGGTCGCCGACTTAAACTCACCCTGGAGAAACGATTTACAGTGTAACAATGGACTGTATGCGATTTTACACATGTAACTCACTCAAGAAGTGAACAATAACAGTTTCTATAATCAACCGAAAAAACTAATAATAATGTGAGAAAGTCTGCGATCAATTCGACTATTTAGCCACGTTAGCAATTATATAAGGAGGTAAAAATTATGGCTAAACAATGGACAACAGAACAATTAAATAGTTTTTCTCAAGCAGATGATATGCATGTTTCGCCCTTCTATGATGACGGAAAAACTTATGGTACACCAACATGGATCTGGTCAGTAGTAGTAGATAATAACTTATATGTCAGAGCTTATAATGGGCAAAACTCGCGGTGGTATCAATCAGCTATGAAACAAAAAGCAGGTAAGATACGATTAGCAGGTAAAGAATTCGAAACAGAATATATCGACGCAGCGGGAAACGTTGAACTTGATCAAAAGATCAATGCTGCATATAAAGAAAAATATCAAAATAGTCCTTATTTACCACCAATGTTAGAAAAAGGACCTGTTAGTGCAACAGTTAAACTTTCACCTAGATAAAGTAAAGACAGTGAGACAAAAGATGCTATGAAGTCTAATTTTAACGGCGATTGAGTTATTTTCGGGTCGTAGCGAAGCGAAGAAACAGAATAACGCAATCGTTGTTGCAATAAGTCTTCAATTTTTGGAACACGTTTAAGGGCCGTCGATTTAACCCATTTAATGGGTTGGATCGATGGCCCTTTTAGAATCGCACAATTAGTTATGTCTCAGCCACTTTTTTAATTATTGACGCATAAAAAACCTGTTCATCTTGCATCATTTGTGAAACAAGGTTCGCCTCTTTGGCACGAATTCTATCAACGACCCTTGCTTACTTATTTCTTGCACAAATTTTCTGGCAGTACCATTGATTTCTGTATAGTACAAGCTGACTGTTAAGCTCATAATTATACCCCTAAACCACTATTAAAGTTCTTTCACGTTGATCGTTTTAATAAACTCAAAGCCTTTTTTTGAATAAGTAAATTTTAATATGCAGCAATTATGAAAATCCGTCACACGCCGCTGTATTTCCCCAAAGGAGAGCCATTTTTGTAAAAACATAAAACAAGCACCTCCGTGACTAACCGCTAAAACACGGTTATGGTTAGGCTGTTCCATGATTGCAGTTAAAGTTTGGTTCATTCTTGCTTGAACTTGCAAGTCCGATTCGCCACCATATTGGACGAAAAAATCACCATAAGAATGACGGCTAGAATCATCTTTAGGATTAAGTTGCTCACTTTGTCCTTCGAAAACACCAAAATTCCACTCTTTTAAACCCTTTAGCCTTTTATAAGGTTGTTTAGTAATGTTTTCAAGTGTATCGCAAGCTCGTTCCTGTGTTGAAGCATAGGCATGATCAAAACTCAGGTTTATTTGCTTAAAATAACGGCCAACTTCTTGAGCATCTTCAATTCCTTGAGCTGTCAGCGGAGAATCACTGGCACCTTGAATCCGGTGTAATTGGTTAAACAAAGTCTGACTATGACGCATTAAGTAGAGTTCTTTCATAATAAAAATTCCTTTCTGCTTATCCAAAATCAATATTGTCTGACATTTTCTCGGTATTAGGCTAATTTAAATGTAAATAGTCTAAGTAATTTATCTATTGCGACTTTTAAATATAAACAGTTTTTATCCCCTGTCATTTGATGTAGAAAAAGTCTTTCTGACGCACGTTTATCAAATGCATGTTGCGCGTCAAAGTAAAGCAACTTTACCTACTTAAAAATAATCTCTATTTAACGCATTTGCAGCTAAAAACCATACTCTTTTTAAGATTATTTGCCAT
>DXAP01000133.1 GCA_019116985.1 Candidatus Ligilactobacillus excrementavium
CTTGTAATTTTTATAGCATAAACGCGTTTCAAAAGTCTGAATCCTCAATGTAATGCCATTTACGCCATTCCTGTCCTGTGCTTTGCTACGGCCAAAAATAGCGTAAACGACGTTACATACAGGCTTCAAAACGGCTTTTGCCTCACTCTCAATAAATTGATTTATTTAACGATTGGAAATACTTAATCGATTCAACGCACGACGTAAAGAAACTTCAGCACGACGTAACTCATCAGGGTTATGCGCCTTTTTAGCTTTCTCGATGCGTTCTTGCGCGCGTTCACGAGCACGTTCAGCTCGTTTAGAATCAATGTCTTCCTTACGTTCAGCTGCAGAAGCAACAATTGATAGAGTATTATCGGAAAACTCTAAAAATCCCCCACTAACAGCTACTTCATCAAATTCACCATTATCTTGTCGAACGCGAATTTCATCAATAGCTAAAGAAGCCAGTAATGGTAAACGGTTTGGCAAAATACCTAGCTCACCTTGAGTTGTTTTACAAATAGCCATATCAGTGGTTTTTTCATAAATACTACCATCGGGTGTAACAACGTTAACAGTTAATTCAGGTTTATCAGCCATTAGACTTTACCTCCTTAATTGTTCTGCGTCATTTTTTTAGCTTTTTCAACAACTTCTTCGATTTTACCAACTGAACGGAATGCATCTTCAGGCAAGTCATCATACTTACCTTCAAGAATTTCCTTAAAGCCTTTAACTGTATCTTCCAAAGATACATATGCACCAGGTAGACCAGTAAAGCTTTCAGCAACGTGGAAGTTTTGTGATAAGAAGAATTGTATCCGACGAGCACGGCCAACAATGACTTTTTCGTCGTCAGACAATTCATCCATACCTAAAATCGAAATGATATCTTGCAATTCACGATAACGTTGCAAGACATGTTGTACTTCTGTAGCCACTTGGTAATGTTCTTGACCAACAATTTCTGGTGTCAAAGCAACAGAAGTTGAAGCCAATGGGTCAACCGCTGGATAAATACCTTGCTGAGTCAATGAACGTTCCAAGTTAGTCGTTGCATCCAAATGCGCGAAGGTTGTAGCTGGCGCAGGGTCAGTATAGTCATCGGCAGGAACATAAACGGCCTGGATCGATGTAACTGAACCTTTCTTAGTTGAAGTGATTCTTTCTTGTAACTGACCCATTTCAGTAGCCAATGTCGGCTGATAACCAACGGCTGATGGAATACGGCCCAACAAAGCGGAAACTTCAGAACCGGCCTGAGTAAAGCGGAAGATGTTGTCAATAAATAACAAAACATCCTGTCCTTCAACGTCACGGAAATATTCCGCGATCGTTAACCCAGTCAACGCAACACGCATCCGAGCACCAGGCGGCTCATTCATCTGACCAAACACCATGGCAGTCTTTTCTAGAACTCCGGAATCCTTCATTTCAAAGTAAAGGTCATTACCTTCACGGGTTCTTTCACCAACACCGGTAAAGACAGAAATACCGTTATGCTCTTGCGCAATGTTGTGGATCAATTCCTGGATCAAAACGGTTTTACCAACACCGGCACCACCGAACAAACCGATCTTACCACCACGAACATATGGGGCAAGTAAATCGATAACCTTGATCCCTGTTTCTAAAACTTCAGTACTTGTATTTAATTCATCATATGCAGGTGCGTCGCGGTGAATTGGATCACGACGATGATCTGCGTCAAATTCAGGCCCATTATCAATGGTATCCCCTAGAACGTTAAACACACGTCCTAGTGTATCTTTCCCAACAGGCACACTGATCGAAGAACCTGTATCAACGACCGTGGATCCACGCTTTAAACCATCGGAAGAATCCATAGCAATGGTACGCATGACCCCATCACCCAATTCGAGGGCAACTTCGATCACTAATTGCTTACCATTATCAAGTTCAACAGTTAAAGCGTTATTAATGTCAGGTAAAGATTCATTAAGAGGGAATTGTACATCAACAACTGGTCCGATAACTTGAACAACTTTACCAGAACTCATTCGTTAATTCCTCCTATTTCTATTCTAAGGCTGCTTGAGCACCTGTGATTTCGGTGATCTCAGTAGTAATTGCACTCTGACGAGCACGGTTATATTGCAGCTCTAATCCAGCAATGATGTCATCCGCATTATCAGAAGCTGAACGCATTGCGGTTGAACTAGAAGCATGCTCAGAGGTCTTCGCATCTAGCATTGCTCCATACAACAAGCTTTCCGCATATTGCGGCAAGATCACTTCTAAAATCGCATCCTCAGATGGTTCGGTATCATATTCAAGATTATAACCCGAATCGTTTGTATCACTCAGCCCTTCACTTCCGAGGTTTTCGGCTGAGATCGGCAGCATTTGCTCGCCACGAAATGTCGAAGTCAAAGAATTGACAAAATGGTTGTAACAAACAAACAATTCGTCAAACTTTTCACTCTCAAACATTTTCAAGATCGCACGTACGATCGGACGAACTTCTCTAAATGTTGGTACATCGCCAAGGTCACGATATTCATAAACAATATCATAGCCACGTTTTTTAAAGAAATCAGCCCCAGTACCACCGATCGCAATGATTTCGACATCATCTTTAGAATGATGATTCTTTGAGATCAAATTCATAGTCTGCTTGATCACATTACTATTGTAACTACCAACCAAGCCACGGTCAGAAGTGATCACAACCAGTCCTGTCTTTTTAACGGAACGTTGCTGTAACATAGCGAGTGAATTAACCTCGCCCTCTTCAACAGTTTCGGGTGCTTCAACATCATCCAATAAATGTGAGGCTGCTAAATGGGTAATGACGTTCCGGATCTTAGAAGCATAGACTTGATAAGTCTTAGTATGCTTCTGAATCTGATTCAGCTTAGAAGTAGAAACCATCTGCATCGCAGTAGTTATCTGCCCCGTCTTTTTTGTTGAGGTAATTCTTCTTTTAACCTCTTGCAAAGATGCTGGCATCAGTTGTCACCGCCCTTTCTATTTATTAGTAGCTTGGAATGTTTTTGCAAATTCAGAAATTGCTGTATCGAGTTTATCTGTATCAGGTAACTGACCACTTTGAGCAATCTCTTGCAAAAGATCGCTATAGTTATTATCCATAAAATCAAATAATTGATCTTGATAATTCAAGATATCATCAACGACTACTGAATCTAAGAAACCATGAGTCAATGCATATAAGATCACAACTTGTTTTTCGACAGGAAGTGGTTTATGCAATGGTTGTTTCAAAACTTCAACAGTCCGTCGCCCACGGTTTAACTTGGCTTGAGTTGCTTCATCTAAGTCAGAACCAAACTGAGCAAATGATTCCAATTCACGGTAGGAAGCTAGATCCAAACGTAACGTACCAGCAACCTTCTTCATGGCCTTGATCTGTGCATCCCCACCGACACGTGAAACAGAAGTACCAGCATCGATAGCCGGACGAACACCTGAATAAAAGTTATCACTATCCAAGAAGATCTGGCCGTCCGTAATAGAGATCACGTTAGTTGGAATATACGCAGAAACATCACCGGCTTTAGTTTCGATAAATGGCAAGGCAGTCATTGAACCACCGCCAAGTTCATCATTTAGCTTAGCAGCCCGTTCTAATAGACGTGAGTGCAAATAGAAAACATCACCAGGATATGCTTCACGGCCAGGTGGTCTTCTCAAAATCAATGAAAGCTCACGGTAGGCATCAGCTTGTTTCGATAAGTCATCATAAACCACCAAAACATGTTTCCCGTTGTACATAAACTCTTCACCCATTGCTGCACCAGCATATGGAGCTAACCATAACAATGGAGCAGGTGATGAAGGTCCGGCTGAAACAACGATCGTATAGTCCATCGCACCATATTTTCTTAAAGTTTCAACCTGTGTCCGAACCGTTGACTCTTTTTGTCCGATCGCAACATAGATACAAATCATATCTTGTCCCTTTTGGTTCAAGATCGTATCGATCGCAACGGATGTTTTACCAGTTTTACGGTCACCAATGACTAATTCACGCTGACCACGACCGATCGGTACCAATGCATCGATCGCCTTTAATCCAGTTTGTAATGGTTCAGAAACTGACTGACGTTCCATAACACCTGGCGCCTTTTTTTCGATTGGACGAGTCTTATCTGTTTTGATCTCGCCTTGTCCATCGATTGCTTGTCCTAATGGATTAACAACACGACCGATCATTTCTTCACCTACAGGAACTTCCATGATGCGGCCGGTACGCTTAACTGTGTCTCCTTCACGGATATTAGCGTATGACCCTAAAATAACAATACCAACATCGTTGGATTCCAAATTTTGAGCCATACCATAAGTTCCATCTGGGAACTCTAACAATTCACTAGCCAAAGCATTCTCTAAACCATTGGCACGTGCAATACCATCACCAACATAGGTAACAGTACCGACTTCGTCGACAGTCAATTCGCTTTGGTAGTTTGCTAATTGTTGTTTGATCAAAGTACTGATTTCCTCAGCCTTAATGCTCATAAAAGTTTCACCTCTTTAAATCAATTTAGTAACAGACGTTTGATTTTGTCTATTTTGGACTTGACCGAACCATCATAGATATTATCCTGGGAACGTAAAACAACTCCACCAATAATTTTTTCGTCTACGACCGGCTCAAGGACAACTTTATTAGCACCTACAACTTGAGCAAATTTAGCTGAGATTTTTGCTTTTTGTTCATCATCCAATTTGATCGCTGTCGTAACTCTGACACGAACTGTCCCATTCTTATCGTCATTCAATCTGTTAAATTCATCTATTATATCTGAAACGTTTTGCAACCTTCCATAGTCAAATAACATTTGTAAAAAATCATTAACTAGTTGAGAAGCGTTGCTTTGTAAACTTTGAAGCATTTCTTTTTTTGCTTCATTAGTGATCTGTGGGCTCGCGAAAAACACGAGCAGGTCAGGTTGCTCTGCGATCACTTTTTGTAATTCAGCAAGCTCCGCTGCGGTTTGAGAAGTAATATCTTTTGACTCAGCGACATCGAAAAGTGCCTGTCCGTAACGACTTGCTACTTCAGCATTACTGAGCGCCATTTTGCTTCCCCAACCCTTCAATATATTTGTCTATCAATTCTTTTTGGTCATCAACTGTAAGTTCTTTTTCAATGACTTTCGAAGCTATTTCAATAGACAACTCGGCAACGTCATTTCTAACGCCATCCAAAGCTTCTTGTTTTTGCCGTGAAATATCTTCTTGGGCATGGCTTTTTAAAGTTGTGACATCGTCATTAGCTTTTTGCACGATTGCAGAACGTTGCTGTTCAGCATTGTCTTTTGCTCGTGTCACGATCTGATTTGCTTCATTATGAGATTCACTTAAAGCATCTTCACGTTGTTTAGCTAACTTTTCAGCCTTCAACCTTGCCCCTTCGGCAGAATCCAAGTCATTAGAAATTTTATCCGCACGCTTTTGCAGCATATTTTGAATTGGATTCCAGGCGAAATGCCCAACTAATGCCATCAAAATTGCAAATAAGATGAGGTAAAATAAGAAATCACCCCATGCGATCTGTTGCGCTGCTCCAAGCAAAAACGTTGAATTCATCTATTGACACCTCCCCTGAGCAACTAATAAAAGTGCTTTTTTCAAAATTATCCTTGTGCGATAATCAGGAATGAAACTACGACAGCGATGATCGGAACAGCTTCGATCAAGCCGACACCAATAAACATCGTTGTTCTTAACTGACCAGATAATTCAGGTTGACGTGCCATTGATTCCATAACCTTAGAAATAACCAAACCATTACCGATACTTGTACCGATCGCAGCAAAACCAGCAGCGAGAGCAGCACCCATTAAAGCTAAACCTGTACCAAGACTCATAATTAAAGTCCTCCTTAAATTAAATGTAATTCTATTCTTTTTCAACCTTTTGTGAAATATACAGCATTGTCAATATGACAAATACATAGGCTTGGATCGATCCAATAAAGACGGAGAAACCTTGCCATATCATATCAAGAGGGATCGAACCGATAAATCCGAACGCTCCACCTTTTGCCAAAGCACCAATTTGCGTTAGCAAAACTTCACCAGCAAAGATATTCCCATATAAACGCAATGCTAACGTCAGGAAGTTAGTAAATTGTTCTAATAGTTGAATCGGGAATAAAGCCGGCATCGGGCTAAGAAATGTATTCTTAATGTAACCCTTAAAACCAAACCGAGTAACACCTAAGAAATGTGAAATAACCATCACAAGAAATGCGAGAGTTAAAGTGGTCATCGGCGACGCAGTTGGACTTTTAACATATGTCACACCGCCAACACTAAATTGGAATATCAACCCGATCTGGTTTGACATAAATACTAAGATAAACAAGGTAAAAGCAAATAATTGATAATTACGCCCTTGTTGATCCGGGATATTAGCTTTCACGATATTATTAGTAAAATCGATCAGCCACTCCAATGCATTTTGCTTTCCTTTTGGCTTCATTTGAATATTTCGTGAAAAAATAAACACCAGCAAAAAAGCGATGGTCGCTGCCAGTAAACCTGACAAACAATTACCTACATCAAACGGAATTCCCAAAAGTGTAATAACTTTTGCTCCTTCATTCACCAAGTCTCACCTCTTTTCAATTATAATCACTACGGCTGAACTTATACGGTAGAACCATAAGGTCGATTCAAGATGAAATATCTTTGAATACATCTGAAATCATACCACCATTCGACATTAAAAATAAAGCTTTTATTGCATTTATTTTCTGAAAAATTTTAAGCTATTTAAGAAAATGAAAACAAATTTTCAAAAAGTTGTGAAATTTTTATTTTAAATATTTGACGGTTCCATATTAACCGCTATCATTTTACTTGAACGTAAAACCGGATCTAAACACTAACAAAAACTGCATTTGACCCGGCTGTTACCATAAAATAAGTATTTAATTATTATTTAGTCCCAAACAAACGATCACCAGCGTCACCCAAACCAGGCACGATATACCCATCTTCATTTAAATGATCATCTAACGCTGCAGAGTATACGTCAATATCTGGATGTGTTTCACGCAAAGCTTTGACACCTTCAGGAGCAGCAACTAAGCATACAAATTTAATTGTCTTGGCACCGCGCTTCTTCAAAGCATCAACCGCCATGATAGCAGAACCACCAGTTGCCAGCATTGGGTCAACCACGATCATTTCACGGTTTTCCAAATCTTCAGGCATTTTCACAAAATATTCATGTGGCTGCAAAGTTTCTTCGTCACGATACATTCCTACATGACCCACTTTAGCTGCAGGGATCAATTCCAAAATACCATCGACCATTCCCAAACCAGCACGTAAGATCGGTACAATAACTACCTTTTTACCAGCTAATTGTTTAGCGGTCGTGACCTGCACAGGAGTCTTAACTTCAACATCTTCCAATGGCATATCACGCGAAACTTCATAGGCCATTAATTCAGCAATTTCGTTGACCACCTGACGAAATTCACGTGTACCACAGTGTTCATTGCGGATGATCGTTAATTTATGTTGAATCAATGGGTGATCCAAAATCTCAAATTTTCCCATTACCTGTACCACTCCTTTTTCACTCTTTGTATTTATTTTAATAGAATTTTACACTAAAGACCAGACCAAAACTAGAATATTTCAAAATAACCAATATTCATAACAAACTTATGCCTGTGGTTCAAAATATGAATCACCCGAAGATTTCTTTAAGCGATTCATGTAAGCAGCTCCTAGTCCTTTTTCTTCAAAAGAACAAGCTAAAATCCAGTTAACCTTTTGTTCATTATCAAAATACCTTAATCCATCAAACAAACGATGGGTAGCAGAAACCAAATCTCCACCCATATCATAGGTAACAACATTTTTTGGTATAGAAGTATTTAAAGTTTTTGTCAGTGCCATAACGCCAACCTTTTCACCTTGCTTAGAAGCCCAGTCTAAAGCTTGCTGCCAGTCGTTAGGTGCAACGATCAAAACTTGAGCCGCTGGAGCATAATGCTTATATTTCATTCCTGGTGCCTTAGGTGTTTCTTTTGCTCCAACTTTATGCTGGCTTGCATCAACTGAACAGCCAATTACCGCTTCAATTTGCTGTGGCGTGATCCCACCAGGTCGCAAAACTGCTGGTTTAGAAGTACTTAAATCAATAATCGTTGACTCGACACCAACTTTAGTTGGTCCATCATCAACAATGCCTGCAATTTTACCTTCCATGTCATGAAAAACATGTTGAGCTGTCGTAGGGCTTGGCTTACCAGATGAATTAGCTGATGGGCCCACGATCGGAACCCCAGCTTCAGCGATCATCTTACGCGTTGTTTCATTTTCTGGCATTCTAAAAGCAGCAGTCGTTAAACCGCCAGTAACAACTGGTGACAAAGAACCAGGTTTAATTTTAAACACGATCGTCAATGGGCCTGGCCAAAATGTTTTGATTAATTCGTGCCCATATTCACCGTAATCTGCGATATATTCTGCAGCCATTTCTGGAGAAGACACAGTAACTATCAAGGGATTATCAGAAGGTCGACCTTTAGCTAAATAAACCCGTTTGACTGCTTGTTCATTGGTAGCATCTGCCCCCAAGCCATAAACAGTTTCTGTTGGAAAAGCGACTAACTCGCCTAACTTGATTTCTTCAGCAGCCTGGCTCGTTTCTGTTGGAGAAAACATTTTTGTTATCATCATGAAATAATTTATCCTTTCTATTTAAAAATAACCCGCACCATTCGATCATGTGCTGTAATATCGCGTTTTAGTGTCACTTCAGCCTGTGGAAAAGCCCGCTTAAACAAAGCTACGACAGATTTTCCCTGCGTATAACCAATTTCCAAATATAATTTTGAATTAGCGTGAATATATTGAGGGATCTGTTCGGCAATCTGACGATAAAAAGCCAAGCCATTCTCCGCTGCGAACAAAGCACTTTGTGGCTCATGTAAAAGGACACTGCGATCCATATTCTTTTTTTCGTCCTGACTAATA
>DXAP01000134.1 GCA_019116985.1 Candidatus Ligilactobacillus excrementavium
AGAAAATATTTATCTTGAAAGGTTGACCATCATGAACCGAAATTCGATCGGTATCCGACAAATGGTTGAATTTGTTTTGCGTAGGGGTGATTTGAATCCTGCTTCTACTGGTTCACAAAACACTGCGCTTGAAGGCTCAAGGATCCATCGCAAATTACAAAAAGAGTGGCAGCAAACGACCAAAAAAGAAGTATATTTAAAAACCAATTTCACAGCTGGCAACGAAGAATGGCTTCTTCATGGACGCGCCGATGCATTACATCTTACTGAAAACAAAACATATGATGAAGTACGTGAGATCAAAACTTCAGCTCTTGCATTCGAAGAACTCAGCGAAAATACGTTGACCCTTTATTTTGGTCAAGCTCAGGTTTATGCCTATATTTTAATGGCAGAAAATAAAATCGACCAACTGACTTTGTCTTTATATTATTTTCAAACTACTACGGAAAAATTAACCGTCAAAAGTATCGAGTATACACGCGAAGAAGCGACAATTTTTTATGACCAGTTAATTGAAAAATTTACCTGGTGGGTCGAATTTAAATCAAAAATGCGGAACAAAAGAAACATTTCTAGCCAAGAACTAACTTTTCCATTTCCAAAATACCGTCAAAGTCAACATGAACTTTCGGCAGTTGTGTATAAAACGATTTATTCACACCAACGTCTTTTTGTAGAAACACCAACAGGAACAGGAAAAACCATTTCAACGCTTTTTCCAGCCGTCAAAGCTTTTGGAGAAAAACATGCAGAAAGGATCTTTTATCTAACTGCTAAACAAAGTACACGTCATGTCGCCGAAGAAGCATGTGCGTTAATGGAAAAACATGGACTGGTCATGCACGCGATCACTTTGACCGCGAAAGATCAAATTACATTTGAAGAAGAAAAAAACCTGGAAGATACAAAAAATCCTTATTTTTTGGGTTACTATGATCGTCTTAAACCAGCTTTAGAAGATATATTGTCTAACGAAACGGTACTAACACGAACTGTGATCGAAAAATACGCACGTAAACATACCGTAGATCCATTTGAATTTTCATTAGATGTCAGTTTATTCTGTGATACTATCATTTGTGATTACAATTATTTATTTGATCCACTGGTTTATTTACAAAGATTCTTTTCTGAAAAAAATGATGGCAATATCTTTTTGGTAGATGAAGCACATAATTTAGTACAGCGCTCAAGAGACATGTACACAAAAGAAATTTCATCCGGCAAATTAGATCAACTGTTAACAACTTGCTCAACAAAATTAAAAGTGTCAGACAAGATCCTTAAAAATATAAGTAACTTGCTTGATGAATTTGAAAAATTAAAAGGACCTATGAAAAACTACCATCAAGATTCACTGATCATTACCGAAGAATTTGAAGGATTAAAAAATAAATTACAATCTTTTAGTGATCACTTAAACGACTGGCTACAAGAAAACCCAGATAGTGAAGTTTTCGAAGAAATGCTTGATTACTTTTTAAATTGTCATAGTTATCTGAAAATAAGTGATTTTTATGGGCCAGCATTTAAAACTCGTTTGACTTACGATAGAAAAACTGGCGATTTATCAGTCAAAATATTTTGTTTGGATCCGAGTGACTTGATCGATGAACAATTACAGTTGGGCGGAGGAAGTATTTTATTTTCAGCAACTCTATCTCCACTGCCCTATTACCAAGAAATACTGGGAGGACGAGATAATAGTCTGGCATATCGATTGCCTTCACCATTCCCACCTGAAAATTTAGCTGTCTTAGTTCCCGCTTATATTCAGACTACCTATCAGAAAAGAGCTGCTAACCAGGACAATATTTTAACAGCATTACATCTTTTAACTCTGTCTAAAAAGGGCAACTATCTCGTGTTTTTACCTTCGTATTCATATTTAAAAACCATCGCTTCAGCCTATGCACAAAAGTATCCTGAACAAAAAATCATTCAACAACAAAATGAAATGGATGCAAAGCAACGCGAAGAATTTTTAGAATACTTCCAAAAAAAACAGAGTCAGCCAGTATTAGGTTTTGCTGTTTTAGGCGGGATTTTTAGTGAAGGGATCGATTTAAAAGGAGAACGTCTCAGCGGAGTTGCGATCATTAGCGTCGGCTTACCGCCCAATGACCCTGAATTAGATGCACTTAAAGACTATTATTTTAAACAAAATAAAGATGGTTTTCAGTATGCTTATCAACTACCTGGTGTCAATAACGTTTTTCAAGCAGCTGGACGTGTGATCAGAAGCGAAACAGATACTGGCATAGTAATGTTAGTCGATGCTCGTTTCAATCAGCAACGTTACACTAGATTTTATCCACCTCATTGGCAAAATTACCATGCCGTTTATAGTAGTCAAGAACTTAAAAATACACTAGTGAATTTTTGGAAAAATAAATAAAAGCTCATAAAACTGCCTGTAAGTTTGACTTTTAGGTCAAATAACAACAGTTTTATGAGCTTTTTTAATTAAGTATTCTTTTTTTTAAAAAAGAAATTCTGTAACGAAGCAGGCTGTTTTCTGAATTTAAAATAGAGATACAAACAAAAAATCAAAGCACCAACCACATCGGCGATCAAATCACCCATTGTATCCATCAGCGCATCACGACCAACTTTAGGTTGTCCATGTATCAAGTAACGTTGTAGGTTCATGCCAAAACTATCACAGGTAAATTCGTAAAATTCCCATAAAACGCCACAAAAAACTGAAAAACAAAAAGCATATAAAATCACAAAGGAACGTGAGATATGGTTTTGAACTTCTGGGGAAACTAAGAAGCCAAATAAAGCTAAGCCTAAACATACTTCCAAGCTGGAACTAACTAAATGGAGCATTTTATCCCATAAAGGTAAACTATAGAAATGTCTTAAAGTTCCTAAGTAAATTGAACCAAATAAAAATACTACGAAAAATAAAAATAATTGCTGTGGAAGCTCGATCTTAAATCTTCGTGCAATAAAGACTGGTAGATAACCTAACAAGATCCCAGCAATTATTTCAACGACTGTTAAAAACGGATCACCTTTATCACTAGCAACCAAAAGATCTTTTAAACTAAAAATCAACGCGATCACCATCAAGATCTCATACACCCATAAAAAAACCATACTAATAGAAAAATTCTCTTTCTTTTTTGCCATAGCGTATTTCACCACCCTTTTTTCTTCAAATTAAAAATTCAACTCAATCATATCGTCATTCAGTTATAAACAAAAGCAATACGCAACCCTCTTGACTTGATCAGGAGGAATTAAAGTATAAAAAAAACACTCGATTCAAAATGAATTGAGTGCGATTGCGAATAAACTCGATTATTCTTGTGTAAAACCATACTTTTTGTTGAAACGATCGATACGACCATCGACTTGGTTGAACTTCTGACGTCCTGTATAGAAAGGATGTGAATCACTTGAAATTTCAACACGGATCAATGGATATGTTTCGCCTTCAAATTCAACGGTTTCATCAGAGTTTTTTGTCGAACCAGAAACAAACTTGTAGCCTGTAGCTGAGTCCATGAAAACTACTTGATGATATTCTGGATGGATTCCTTTTCTCATTATTAATACTCTCCTTTGCCCTGAGTCATTTGCTGAGACAGAGTTGATTTTTATATTGTTCATATTATGACAACAACTAACATAGTAACATGAAACACCTTACCACGCAATCGTTTATTATATAGCCAAAAGTTTATCTGATCATCGCCGGTTACCTTTTCCTTTGGGTGTCAAGTCCCACTTGGCAGCTTGATCATAAAATTCTTGATTATTTTTCGTTTTACGTAACATATTCAATATTTGTGGCGTATCATTTTCAGGTTCACCGCTCATGACTTTACGTAACTTCCAGATACTATTTAATACTTCTGGATCTAATAATAATTCTTCTTTTCGCGTACTAGAACGCTTAATATCGACCGCTGGAAATACCCGCCGTTGTGCTAAACCACGATCTAATTGAAGCTCTTGGTTACCAGTACCTTTAAATTCTTCAAAAATGAAATCGTCCATACGACTCCCAGTATCAACTAAGGCTGTAGATAAAATCGTCAAACTGCCGCCTTCCTCGATATTTCTGGCAGCGCCAAAAAAACGTTTCGGCTTAAACAAAGCAGCAGGATCGATCCCGCCTGAAAGAGTTCTTCCACTTGGTGGTTCCACCAAGTTATACGAACGAGTCAAACGAGTCAAAGAATCCAACAAGATCACTACATCTTCTTTTTCTTCTACTAGCCTTTCAGCCCGTTGTAATACCAGTTCTGCGACCCGCACATGGTTTTCTGGTTTTTGATCGAAAGTTGAATAAACCACCTCACCATCGATCGTTCTTTCCATGTCAGTTACTTCTTCAGGTCTTTCGTCGATCAGTAACATGATCAGCTTCGTTTTAGGATAATTCTTAGCGATCCCTTTTGCGATTTGCGCCAGTAAATTAGTTTTACCAGTCTTTGGCGGAGCTACGATCAAACCACGCTGGCCAAAACCAATCGGCGCAAAGGCATCGATCACACGAGTCGCTAACTGGGAACTTTTCGTTTCTAGATGCATCTGCTTGTCAGGAAATAGCGGGGTCAAAGCCGGAAAATGTGGGCGAGTTTTAGCTACTTCAGGATCTTTGCCATTAACTGAATCAACATGCATCATTCCATAGTACCGCTCATTAGTTTTAGGAGCACGGACTTTTCCTTCCACAAGATCACCGCTTCTTAATCCAAAACGCCTGATCTGTGAAGCTGAAACATAAATATCTTCTTGCGAGTGACCATAATTTATCGGGCGCAAAAAACCATAGCCTTCTTCATGAGAGACAACGTCTAAAACCCCGTGCATATAATAAAAGCCTTCTTCTTGGGCTTGTGCACGGATAATTGCAACAGACAATTCTTTTTTATTCATTTGACTATAGTAAGGGATCTTTAATTGACGAGCAAAGCTATATATTTCTTTTAAAGTCTTGTCTTCTAGATCAGCCAAAGTTAGATTTTCTGGCATTTTTGTGCTCCTTTATTTCGTTGCTAATTGATCAGATGTAGTTACAACTTTCAATTCTACATGCAAACCGTGAAATTTTTCCACGATTCGATCATATCCACGTAAAATATTATCGGCTTTCAAGATTGTAGTTAGTCCTTCAGACATCATGGCTAACCCGACCAAAGAAACACCTGCGCGGATCTCGTCGGCCTCGACAGTCGTACCCGTTAATTTGTCGGCAGGGCCAACGGTGATCACGCCATTTTCGCTCTTAATATTACCACCCATACGGTTCATTTCGTCAATATGTTTAATGCGTTTAGGATAAAGAGTATCAATGATCGTCGATTTACCCCGAGCTTTCATCAATAAAGGCGTGACCGGCTGTTGCAGATCTGTCGCAAAACCAGGAAATGGTGCCGTTTTGATCGAGATCGGTGCCAGTTGGTCGTTACCCGGGATATAAACACTATCCTCATCGATTTCCAAAGTGACACCCATTTCACGTAATTTCGCCAAAAAAGGATCCAAATGTTCTGTGATCACGTTTTTTACCAAAACACCTTCACCCACCGCAGCAGCAAAGGCAATGTAGGTCCCAGCTTCAATGCGGTCAGGGATAATAGTATGTGTATTGCGAGCTTCTAAATGATCAACGCCTTCAACTCTGATCTCATTAGTCCCTGCACCACGAATATGGGCGCCCATATTATTCAAAAAAGTTGCCAGATCAATAATTTCTGGCTCACGCGCAACATTTTCCATGACAGTTGTCCCTTTAGCTTTTACAGCAGCCAATAAAACGTTGATCGTAGCCCCAACTGAAACTAAGTCAAAAAAGATCCGTGCGCCGTGCAGACCTTCTGGGCCAGTCGTGATCTCAACAGAATTTTTCTTCTTTCTAACACGAGCTCCTAAAGCCTCAAAGCCCTTGATATGCTGGTCGATCGGGCGTGGACCAATATTATCTCCGCCAGGAAAACCGACAGCAGCGTGACCAAATTTTCCCAATAAAGCACCCATGAAATAATATGATGCACGTAAACTACGAATAACATCACCTGGAAGCGGGTTAGGTCGAATCTGTGTGGGGTCGATTTTCAAAATACCATGACTAAAATGTGAATCCACATTCATCGACTTCAAAATCAACATTAAATTATGAACATCTAAGATATCTGGAACAGAATCAAAAGTTACTGGTGTATCAGCTAAAATAGCAGCTGGGATCAACGCGACCGTACTATTTTTTGCACCGCCGATCGTGACCTCACCAGACATTTTCTGTCCACCTTTTACGAGCATTTTTTTCATTATTACAAGTCCTCACCAAAATAAAAACAATTATTAGTCTTATATCATCAAAAAGCACGCTTATTCACTTAACAGCTTCAGCGTACAGAGACACAAAAAGTGCCTTATTTCATAATACAAGATACCAATAATTGTTTCAATTGATTTTAAGAAGTTATACTAAATTTTGTAAAAAAATACGTTTTTCTATCAAGAATGAATAGAATTAGATCCCATAAACTTTAGCAACTCTTTTTCTTCTTCTGGGGTCGGTGAATTACCAGTCATTGATTTAAAACCATGGATCTTCTCAACGGTAAAATGACTTGCCAAAGCAAATTGCGCATCACTCATATGATGCTTTCCCTGATAATCAATAATTTTCAAAGCAATGTTATCGAATCCTTCAGATTTTTGCATTTTAATCATCCTTCCTGATCAACTGATCTTCCGTTAATTCCAGCATATCATAAATACTTGATCTCACTCAAATTTAACTAATTTTTGGTCAAATAAATACCCGCCAGTCAAAAACACTAGCGGGTAATTTTTACTATTAAAAATTATTCTGCACTTGCCTTAACAAATTCTGCAAATAAGCCTTCTGGCCGTTGTGGGCGTGACAAAAATTCGGGATGATACTGTGATGCCACAAAGAATTTATGGTCAGTTAATTCAACTACTTCAACCAAATGATTATCAGGTGATGTCCCAGCAAAAGTCAAACCATTATCAGCCAATATTTGCCGGTATGCATTATTGAACTCATAACGATGACGATGACGTTCCTGGATAACATCTTGACCGTCATAGGCCACAGAAGCTCTTGTACCCTTGCGTAATTTACATGGATACAAGCCCAAACGTTGTGTTCCTCCCATTTCTTCAAGATTTTCCTGGTCGGCCATTAAATCAATAATGTTGTTTTTGCAATGTGGATCAACTTCAGCTGAATTACTGTCCTCTAAACCAGCAACATCACGGGCATATTCGATACATGCTAACTGCATCCCTAAGCAAATACCTAAGAAAGGCACATTATTTTCACGAGCATACCTGATCGATTGGATCATGCCTTCCAGACCACGATCACCAAATCCGCCTGGGACAATGATCCCATCATAACTTGCAAACTTATCCGAAACATTATCCTTATCAAGATTTTCAGCATCAAAGTAATCAATTTTTACATTCTTACCAATTTTATATCCAGCATGTTTCAAAGCTTCATTAACTGAGATGTAAGCATCGGGAAGTGAAGTATACTTACCAACTAAGGCAATTTTTACCTCACCCGACAAATTTTCAACTTTATCAAGCAAACTTTGCCATTTTGTCATATCGGCCTGTGGCGTATCTAAATGTAATTTTTCGCAGACGATATCATCCATGTGCTGGGCCTTTAAGTTCATTGGGATCTGGTACAAAGTAGGTACATCCAACGATTCGATCACTGCTTCTGGTTCAACGTCACAGAAGTTAGAAATTTTATTGCGCATTTCTTGAGAAATTGGCTTTTCAGTCCGTAATACCAAAATATTAGGCTGAATACCTAAACCGCGTAATTCCTTAACACTATGTTGAGTCGGCTTCGTCTTCATTTCACCTGCAGCACCAAGATATGGGACTAAAGTCGTGTGAATATAGACAACATTGTCAGGACCGACGTCAGAGCGCATCTGACGTAAAGTTTCTAAAAATGGCAAGGATTCAATATCACCAACAGTCCCACCAACTTCAGTAATTACCACATCTGCATCAGACGATGTTCCGGCACGCATGATTTTTTCCTTGATCATGTTAGTAATATGTGGAATAACTTGCACTGTTCCGCCTAAGTAATCTCCCCGCCGTTCTTTTTTAATAACTTCGGAATA
>DXAP01000135.1 GCA_019116985.1 Candidatus Ligilactobacillus excrementavium
ACTGGTGCCGGTGTCTCGACGGCATCTGGTATCCCAGATTATCGGTCTAAAAATGGCCTTTATTCTGGACAAGAAGCGCCTGAATATTTATTAAGTGAAGATTGTTTACGTAAAGAACCGCAAAAACATTATGACTTTGTCACTCAAAGCATGATTTACCCTCAGGCACGACCAAATGTGATCCATGAAAAAATGGCTGAGTTTGCCCAGAAGAAAAACGCGATGGTCATCACGCAAAACATCGATGGACTGCATAAAAAAGCAGGCACACCGGATAAAAATCTAGTTGAATTCCACGGGGACCTGGCACATGTTTACTGCCAAAAATGTGGCAAACAGGCAACCTTGGAAGAATACCAGCATGATATGCACCATCAAAATTGTGGTGGGATCTTGCGGACGGGCATAGTTTTATACGGTGAGCAGATCAATGAAGATAATTTGCGTCGTTCTTTAACCGCCATTTCAGCAGCTGATCTATTAGTGGTAGTGGGTACTTCGTTTGTTGTATATCCATTTGCGGGATTGATCTCATACCGTTCACCACAAGCAAAACTTGTTGCTGTGAATAAACAACAGATCACTATTCCAGACAATGGAGTCATGATCCAAGCTGATGCAACTGAAGAATTTGCCAAAGTTAATGTTGAATAAATGATAGAACATGGGATTTTTCCCATGTTTTTGTTATTTTTCATGGCTAAATTAGTTCGGGATAGTGAGAACACTAGGGGTAATATGCTATAATAAAAAGAATTGAAATTAAAAAATGATAAATAAAATTTTGCTTGTAAGAGATAAAGGGGACGAAAGTTAATATGGCTGATAAACCAACATTTTATATTACGACACCGATTTATTATCCATCTGGTAAGTTGCATATCGGTAATGCCTATACGACAATTGCGTGTGATGTGCTCGCACGTTATAAGAGACTACAAAATTTTGATGTCTTTTTCTTAACGGGAACAGATGAACACGGTCAAAAAATTGAAGAAAAAGCTGAAGAACTAGGGATGCAACCACAAGCTTATGTTGACAAAATGGTAGCGGGAATCAAAGATTTGTGGAAAACTTTGGAGATCTCTAATGATAAGTTTATTCGGACGACTGATGATTATCATGAAAAGGCAATTCAAAAGATCTTCCAAAAATTACTCGATCAAGGTGACATATATTTAGGTAAATATAAAGGCTGGTATTCAGTCTCTGATGAAGAATTCTTTACGGAATCCCAGTTAGCTGAGGTCTATCGTGATGATCAAGGTAATATGACAGGGGGCAAGGCACCGTCTGGTCATGAAGTTTCTTTAGTTGAAGAAGAAAGTTATTTCTTTAAGATGAGTAAGTATGCTGATAGATTAGTGAAGTACTATGACGAGCATCCTGACTTTATCATTCCACAGACTCGTAAAAATGAAATGTTGAATAACTTTATTAAACCTGGTTTGGAAGATCTGGCTATTACACGGACAAGTTTTAACTGGGGTGTGAAGGTACCTAATGATCCAAAACACGTAGTTTACGTGTGGATCGATGCATTATGTAACTATATCACTGCTTTAGGCTACGGCTCCGATGATTTGTCCTTATTCAATAAATACTGGCCAGCTGATGTTCATATGGTAGGTAAAGAGATCGTTCGTTTCCATACGATCTATTGGCCTATTATTTTGATGGCTTTAGATCTGCCCTTGCCTAAACATATCGTGGGTCATGGTTGGCTTTTGATGAAAGATGGTAAGATGTCCAAGTCTAAGGGAAATGTAGTTTACCCTGAAATGTTGGTTGAACGTTATGGCTTAGACGCTTTACGGTATTATTTAATGCGTGCTGTACCATTTGGGAATGATGGTGTCTTTACACCAGAAGATTTCATCAATAAAGTTAATTATGACCTTGCAAACGACTTAGGTAACTTGTTGAACAGAACTGTTGCGATGATCAATAAGTATCGTGGTGGTCAAATTCCTGCCTTAAATAGCGGTGTTACCGAGTTTGATACTGACTTAGAGCAGGCATTTCAGACAGCTGTGAAAGAGTATGAAGAAGAAATGGATAACATGCACTTCTCTAATGCTTTAGGTGCTTTATGGAAGTTTGTTTCACGTACGAATAAGTATATTGATCAAACAGAACCATGGGCCTTGGCTAAAGATGAAAGCAAAACTGCCGACTTAGACAGTGTTTTGGCTCATTTGGCAGCTAGTTTACGCGTGATCGCTATTTTATTACAGCCGGTTTTGACACACGCACCGAAAGAAATTTTTGCACAGTTGGGACTAGCAGCTGACAATATGAACATTGATTCCGTATCGTTCTTTGATCTGCCTGAAAATAGTCAGGTAGTTAAGAAAGGTACGCCGCTTTTCCCACGTTTAGATACTGATGAGGAAATTGAGTATATCAAATCAAAAATGTCTAAAAATGAAAAAGCTAAAGGTCGTAAAGCGATGGCCGATAAAATCAATAACGCTAAAGAAAACACTTTGACTCTAAACAAAAAAGAGATCCGCTTTGACAAATTTGATAAAGTTGAATTACGTGTTGCTTTGATCAAATCTGTCAGCAAAGTAAAGGGTGCTGATAAGCTCTTGAAATTTAGTCTGGATGCTGGTGATGAAAGCGAACGTCAAATTTTATCTGGAATTGCTCAATGGTACCCGGAACCAGAAAAATTAGTTGGTAAAAAAGTTATTGCAGTTGCTAACTTACAGCCTCGTAAAATGCGCGGAGAAGTTAGTCAGGGAATGTTACTTTCAGCTGAGTATGGAGATCAAGTCCAATTGATCATAGTGCCAGATAACATTCCGGCTGGTTCATTGATCAGCTAAAATAAATTGAATTTTGGTTCGAGGAGAAATTCTTCTCGAACTTTTTTTACATAAGTTGAAGTAAGATTAAAAGATAGTATTTTATTGTTGTTTAATAGGGCTTAGATCTAGATGAGTTCGGTCGAACTTTGGGAGGGATGATTTTAATGAAAATTTTTGATTCACATACACATATAAATTCAACTGAGTTTGATAACGACCGTGATGATGTGATCAAGCGCGCTAGCGCGTTAGATGTTATTTCAATGTTAGTGATCGGATATGATGAACCAAGTACAGTTCAGCTATGCAAATTATTAGAAAAGTACCCGGATATTTATGGTGCAGTTGGTTGTCATCCTGAAGACAGTGCTTTATATGATCCAACGCTTAAACAGCAGATGGCAGATGTATTAACGCGAGAAAAGATGGTTGCGGTTGGTGAGATAGGATTGGATTATCATTGTGAGGTCGATCATGACTTACAAAAAGAAGTTTTTAAAAAGCAAATCATGTTAGCACAGGCATTTGAATTACCCATCAGTGTTCATAATCGCGATGCGTTTGCAGACTGTTATGATATATTAAAAGAAATGAATGTTGGTAAATTTGGTGGTATTATGCATAGTTTTAATGGTGATTGGTCTTGGGCTCAAAAGTTTTTAGACCTAGGCATGGAACTTTCATATAGTGGCGTGGTAACATTTAATAATGCCAAGGAAGTACAAGATGCGGCACGTAGAACACCAATTGAGCATATTTTAGTTGAAACGGATGCACCATATTTGACCCCAATGCCATATCGGGGCCAGCAAAACGAACCTGGAATGACTAGGTACACCTTGGAATTTATTGCCGCACAACGTAAAATGAGTGCAGTACAACTTGCTAGTGCAACTTATCAAAATACGAAAAGAGTTTTACAAATTAATGAATGAAAAAATGAAGATACAAGAAGTGATCATTGTTGAAGGAAAAGATGATACCAAGCGTATAAATATGGCAGTCAATGCGGATACGTTTGAAACCAGGGGTTCAGCGATCAGTGATGAGGCTTTAGATCAAATCGATGAGTTAAACGATTTACGTGGCGTGATCGTTTTTACTGATCCTGATTTTTCAGGTGAAAAGATCCGTAAAACGATTCAAGCTGCTGTTCCAGGCGTGAAGCACGCTTTTTTAAATAAAAAAGATGCGATCCCGCACGGCCAAGGCAGTCTAGGAGTAGAACACGCCAGTCCAGCAGCTATTAGAGAGGCCTTATCTCATTTGTATACCGAAGTTCCTGAAGCAAAGCCAGTGATCACACAGGCTGATCTTTTAGCCGCCAATTTGATTTCAGGTCAAAATGCGCGACAAAGACGTGAAATATTATGTGAATTTTTACGTATCGGTTATGTAAATGGCAAGCAATTATATAAAAGGCTGAACCTCTTTCAGGTTACTCCTGCTGAATTTAAAAAAGCCTTAGTACATGTTGAGGAAGTAGGTAAAAACAATGAATAATAATGAGCGTCCAGAAATCGGTTCTGGTATGCGGACCAAAGCTATCATGGAAACTTATGGTCTAACTTTTAAGAAAAGTTTGGGGCAGAACTTTCTAACTGATTTAAATGTATTAAAAAAGATCGTGCTTGCGGCTGATGTCAGTTTAGATGACGATGTGATCGAGATCGGACCAGGTATCGGAGCTTTGACTGAGCAACTTGCTAAAAAAGCACATAAAGTTTTAGCCTTAGAGATCGATGAAAGGCTAATACCTGTTTTGGAAGAAACATTAGCGGATTATTCAAATGTGATCGTAATGCAGGCAGATATTTTAGCAGTTCAGTTGTCGGAACTGATCAAAGAACATTTTGATGGTAAACATCAAGTTAAAATAGTGGCCAATTTACCTTATTACATCACAACACCGATCGTTTTACATTTATTAGATGAAAAAGCTGATTTTGAATCGATCACTGTTATGATGCAAAAAGAAGTAGCGCAACGTTTGACTGCAAAACCAGGGACAAAAGATTATGGCTCATTAACAGTGGGTGTTGCTTATTCAACTGACAGTGAGATCGCGTTTTTTGTTCCTAAAACAGTGTTTGTACCGAGTCCTAAAGTGGATTCTGCTATTGTTTCAATGAAAAAAAGAATACCGCAAAAATATCAGCCGCAAGATGAAGTTGAATTTAAACACCTGGTTCGAGGTAGTTTTATGCATAAGCGTAAAAGTTTATGGAATAATTTACTAGGGCTATACGGTAAAGAAGAAAACATTAAAAGCAAATTAACTTTAGCTTTAGCGGCTGCGCAAATTAGCCCTGGAGTTAGAGCGGAACGCCTTAACGTAGCGGATTTTGTACGTTTAAGTGATCGTTTGTTAGAACAAGGATTATCACCCAAATAAAACGATAAAAATCTTATTATTTTTATTGATGTATAATTATCAGTGTGGTATAATTGCGGTTTTTGCGGAAAAGTGGTATAATCTTCTTTTAGAAGGAGTGGATTTAATGCCCGTTACGATAGCTAAAATTAAAACTAAGTTAGACGATCGAATCGGTAATAATTTAACTGTTACAACTCAGGTCGGTCGTAAAAAAGTCACAACTAGGCATGGAATCTTGCGTGAAACATTCCCTGCTGTGTTTGTTGTTGATTTAGATCAGGATGAAAATGCAGTTAAGCGTGTGTCTTTCAGTTATACAGATGTATTAACCAGAAATATCGAATTAAATTTTGATAACGATTAAAAAGGACCTTGATGTTTTACATCAACGGGCTTTTTTTATACTTTCTACATAAAAATGATCTTGTCTTTAACTTTATAAGTTAGACAAGATCATTTTTCAATGTGTCTTTTTTATCTTTTAAACTGACCGGTTTAACAAGATAGACCTCCTCACAAAAACCACGTAGACTATTATACACGCGAGAGGCACGGGAATACTTTTCGCAAACTCCATAAACAGTTGGACCGGTCCCACTCATCAATGCGGCACTTGTACCGAACTGTAACATTTTATTTTTTATTTTTGAAATTTCAGGGTAACGTTTGGCAGTTATAGGCTCCAAGACGTTGGACATATTAGCCGTTATTTGTTTAAAGTCTTGGTTTTTGATCCCCGATACAAGTTGTTCAATGTTTTGATGATGTAATTTTTGGTGATCCACTTGTTTTAAAATAAATGGAGTAGAAACACTAGCCGGTGGTTTGGCAATAATAAACCACATGGCTGGTAATTCATTTAGTGGCGTAATTATTTCTCCCTTACCTGTGACTAAAGCAGGTTCGCTATAAACACAAAAAGGCACATCAGAGTCAAGTGATAGTCCAAAATTAGCTAATTTTTGCGATGATAAGCCTAATTTCCATAATTTATTGAGAGCACGTAAAACAGCAGCAGCATCAGCTGAGCCACCACCCATTCCAGCAGCAACTGGGATATTTTTTTGGATAGAAATTTTAAGCCCAACATTGATCGAAAAATGCTTTTTGATTTTCTTAGCGGCTTGATACGTTAGATTTCGATGGTCGCAAGGCAAAAAACCACTATCAGTCTGAACAATGATCTGATCGTAGTCCGGCAGTGTTTCGATATGGATGTAATCTGCTAGGTCGACCGTTGTCATAACCATTTCCCATTCAAAATCGCCATTTGAATGTTGGAAGGGGGTATCTAAATATAAATTTAATTTGGCCGGGGCCTTTTCCGTGATTTCCAAGGTCTCACCTTATTTCTAAACGTTTATTAAACTTTATTATATCTATAATGTTATAAATTTAAAAGCCTAAAGAATTATTGATGTTTGTTTTCGGGAATTGTATCTTGCTATTTTAGAGAAAATTATTGAGGATGACTGCAAAAAAGGACAAAATATTGACGAAGTAGTTAAAAAGTGATAGCCTTACTCTTGCTGTTTAATAGGAAACGAACGTTAATTTGTGCTGTTTTAGTAGTTTGAAAAGTTGCATTTTTGAAGATAATTTTACATAAATGCGAACATTATTGTTGAAATTTGTAAAAAAACTACTATATTCCCTAAAGTTAGCGTATAATAACGAAGTGAATTTCAATTACTGAACATTTTTTTAGCGGAGGTTAAAATTTGAAAACAAGAAGAAGCGATCGTTTGATCGATATGACTAATTATTTAATGGAAAGGCCCCACACGTTAATTTCGTTGACTTTTTTTGCTGACCGGTATGAGTCAGCCAAGTCATCCATTTCTGAGGATTTAGCCATTGTAAAACGAACTTTTAAAAATAGAGGCATCGGTATTTTAGAAACGATCCCCGGTGCTGCTGGTGGTGCTCGCTTTATTCCGTCGATCGATGAAGGTGAAGCACGCGATTTTATTAATGATATGGTAGTTGAAATGTCAGCAAAAACACGTTTATTACCAGGTGGTTATGTATATCTGTCTGACTTATTAGGCCGCCCAGATGTTTTACGACAAGTTGGTCGTGTGATTGCTCGTCAGTACATTGACAAGCAGATCGATGCGGTAATGACTGTTGCTACTAAAGGTGTGCCGATCGCACAAAGTGTCTCAGAGTATTTAAATGTACCATTTGTGATCGTCAGACGTGATTCTAAGATCACTGAGGGTGCAACTGTTTCTGTTAATTATGTTTCTGGTTCAAGCGAAAGAATCGAAAAAATGGAATTGTCTAAACGTAGCTTAAAACAAGGATCACATGTTTTAGTCGTTGATGATTTCATGAAGGGTGGCGGTACCGTCAACGGAATGAAATCGATGATCGAAGAGTTCGATTCTGAACTCGTAGGGATCACCGTTTTTGCTGAAGGTTCATTTGCTGGTCAAAGAATGGTGGAAGACTATACTTCACTGTTACGTGTCGATCAGATCAATTCGGAAGATAAAACGATCCATGTTGATCCGGGAAACTATCTGGAAAAGGTATTTGATAAATAAAATCGTCTAATATGACTGGACTAACGAACTGTTGGTTCAGTTTTTTAATATGATCACACAATGTACTACTCATGATGCAGATATTGATATAAAAATGTACCTTTTTAGGAATGAAATGTTGACATTAAATACATATGTAGTTGAATATTATTAATTATTGAATTTTTAACTTGACATTTAAGGAATACTTAAAGAAAATATAACGTATATATATAAAACAAGTTTGTCGCGGTTTTATTTTGCTTCCAGGTTTGTGAAAAGTTAAATCGTCATTTTATAAACCTTATTTTTTGCATTTTGTTAAAAAATTGTTTAAACTTTTTAAGTATAGATGTTACTCTATTTGACAATTGGCTATGAACTACTTACTTTATAAGGTAGTAGTAGCTTCAAATTTTAATTTACCGTTATGTCGGAATTAATAATTTAGAAAAAATGTACCTATTAAGAGGGGAAATCATTATGATAGATGGCCAAAAAATTAAAGATACTCGAAAAAAATTAGGCATTTCACAGCAAGATCTAGCAAAAGGAATCACCACTCAGGGAACGATCAGTCTACTTGAAAGAAACTCTACTTCACCTAGAGGGGATATCTTAGCGAAAATTATTGCACGCTTAGGTTTGAAATTAGAAGACGTGGTAGTTGATAATGAGGTCTTGACAGCCCAACGTTTCTTGGATCAAGCAGATAAATATAGTATGAATGACGAATATGATAAAGCGCTTGAAACACTTGGTAAGATCGATAAGCTCAGTGATAATGAACAGGAAGCTCATTATTTGTTCTTAAAGACCAATGCCAAGATGTGGCAAACACGTGATTTCGAAGATGCTTTATTTGGTTTTAATCGAATTTTACAGATGCGTAATAAACAGGTCGACATTTTTACAGTTTTAGCAACCTGTGAGTTAGGCGTGGTTTATTTGGAGCGGAAAGAAAACGATAAAGCTAGTTTTTACTTTGAACAAGTACCAGCTTTGCTAGAAAATATTAATTTGGATGACTATGTATTCTGGACACTCTTTATCTGGAAGAATTTGACATTGTATTATTACCGAATGATGGATTTTGATAAATGTGCTGAAATTTTAGAGCAGGCGGAAGAATTTTCAAATCGTCACTTTACCCCAGTGTTTATTGATTCCTTGTATTATACTAATGCCTTGGTCTTGCATGATAAGCATGGTGAATGGACTAAGGATGCCATTAAGTATCTGTTGAAGTCATGGGCATTTTCCACGTTTACTGATAACAAAGAAAATATTAAAAAGACGAGTGAAATTTTAGTTGAGATCGGTTATTTACCTGAATAGTCTAAGCAAATAAAATAATTGAATTCAATTTTTGTCTTAAATGAAGAGCTTCTGTGGCTTAACGCAACCACAGGAGTTTTTTTGTTAAAAAGTTTAGTTCAATATCAGGCCAGTTGCATATGTACAAAAACTGGTTTATTATTCAAAAGTAGGGTCAATAATGGGATCGCTATGGCCGTATAGTTAGCCTGGCGGATCTTTGCTTGAATTAGCAAGCTTTTTGCTGATAGACTCGTCGGGATCAAGAAACTGAAACTGGGTAATTTTAGCTAGTGAGGTAGCTTAATTCCTTATTTTATAAATAGAGGAGCAATATATAATGACTTCAAAATATGCTGTGATTTTGGCTGCTGGACAGGGTACACGGATGAAATCGAAATTATACAAGGTTTTACATCCGGTTTGTGGTAAGCCGATGGTTGATCATGTGTTAACACAAATTGAAAAAAATGATATGGACCAGATCGTAACTGTGATCGGACATGGTGCTGACATGGTTAAAGACACTTTAAAAGAACGAACAAATTATGTCGTTCAAGCACAACAACTAGGCACTGGACATGCTGTAATGCAGGCTGAAAGTTTATTGGGCGATAAAGATGGGATGACCTTGATCGCTTGTGGAGATACACCGTTATTTACAGCTGAGACTTTTTCTGAATTATTTCAGTATCATCAATCAAAAGGTGCTGTGGCCACAGTTTTAACTGCACATACAGAAGCTCCTTTTGGCTATGGACGGATCATTCGGAATGATTTGGGGATAGTTGAACGGATCGTGGAACAAAAGGATGCTACAAAAGACGAAGCTGCTGTTAAAGAAATAAACACGGGTGTTTATTGTTTTAATAACCGTGAATTATTTGAAGCTTTGCATAAGATCAATAATGATAATGCACAAGGGGAATATTACTTAACTGATTTAATGGAAGTTTTCCAAAAAGAAGGTAAAGTCGTTGCAGCCTATCAGATGAAAGACTTTGAAGAATCAATGGGCGTTAACGATCGTGTTGCTTTAGCCAATGCTTCTAAGGTGATGCGTTTACGGATCAACCAAACACACATGAAAAATGGTGTTACGATCGTTGATCCAGAAAATACTTATATCGATTCCGATGTTCAAATTGGTTCTGATACAGTGGTCGAGCCAGGTGTTAGCTTGAAAGGCAACACAAAGATCGGTTCAGAATGTGTGATCGGTGCTCATTCTGAAATTATCGATTCCACTATTGGTGACCATGTTAACGTCACTTCTTCGTTGGTCGAAGGTTCTGTAATGCATGATAATTCAGACATTGGACCATACAGCCATTTGCGTCCGCAAGCAGATATCGGTCAGGGTGCTCACATCGGTAATTTTGTTGAAGTTAAAAAAGCTACTATCGGTGAAAATACTAAAGTTGGACACTTAACATACGTCGGTGACGCCACGCTTGGTCAAGAGATCAATGTTGGTTGTGGTACGGTATTCGTTAACTACGATGGTATCAATAAACATCACACTGACGTGGGTGATTATTCCTTTATCGGTAGCGGCAGTAATGTGGTAGCTCCCGTAAAGGTCGGTGACCATGCATATGTTGCCGCTGGTTCAACGATCACACAAGATGTTAAACCGCATGATATGGCTATTGCTCGTGGCAGACAAGTTAACAAAGATGGATACTATGATAAATATCCAGTCGCCAAAGCTGCACAAAAAACAGCGGATGCTAAGAAAAATAATTAACAGTTTGGACATAGAGACTTGCTTTTAACGTGGGAAATGAATTAGAATTAATACAATAGAAGAATATTAAGGACTGATGGAGGCTGTTATGTCTGAACAATATAACGATTCAAAGTTAAAAATTTTTGCTTTGAACTCAAATAAACCTTTGGCACAAAAGATTGCCGACGCTGTTGGTGTACCACTTGGAAAAACGTCTGTGGATCGTTTTAGCGATGGAGAGATCCGAATCAATATCGATGAGAGTATTCGTGGCTGTGATATTTTTATCGTACAATCGACGTCTGCTCCCGTAAATGACAACTTAATGGAATTATTGATCATGATCGATGCTTTACGCCGTGCAAGTGCACATACGGTCAATGCAGTGATCCCATATTATGGTTATGCTCGTCAAGATCGGAAAGCTCGTTCACGCGAACCGATCACAGCTAAATTGGTAGCGGATATGCTAGAAAAAGCGGGCTGTGACCGTGTGATCGCGCTTGATCTGCATGCAGCACAGATCCAGGGCTTCTTTGATATCCCAGTTGATCATTTGATGGGAGCACCTTTGTTGGCTGATTACTTTATGACTAAGGGTGTTGATAAAGATGCTGTAGTTGTTTCACCTGATCATGGTGGTGTAACACGTGCACGTAAATTGGCTGAGTTCTTGAAGGCGCCAATTGCGATCATTGATAAACGACGCCCTAAGGCAAATGTGGCTGAGATCATGAACATTATTGGTTCTGTAAAAGGTAAGAAGTGTATTTTGGTTGATGATATGATCGATACTGCTGGTACGATCACTTTAGCAGCTCAAGCATTAATGGATGCCGGTGCAACTGAAGTGTACGCTTCAGCGACCCACCCAGTCTTGTCGGGCCCTGCGATCGAACGGATCGAAAAATCACCAATTAAAGAGTTAGTAGTTACTGATTCCATCAATTTACCTAAAGAAAAACAAATTGATAAACTAGTTCAGATCTCAGTGGGACCACTGATCGGTGATGCCATTAAAAGGGTCCACGAGAATAAACCAGTTAGTCCACTATTTAAAAATCGTTTCCATGCGAATAATTAAGTTCAGACTTATAGACAAAAAAACACAAGGCAGGTAAAATTGCCTTGTGTTTTTTTGGAGTCTAAACTTTTTATTAACGGTAACAATAACTTTTTATTAGTCATCGACTCTTTTAACAAGTGTGTATTCTGAATTTTCTGCTTGTTTTGATGATTGTGCTGTTTGCTCATCAAAGATGAGGTACGGTTGACCGTCTTTTTCACGCACGACTACGATCGGTTTCTTTGACTTAGTATGATAGATCTGGGCGGAGACATAAGCCTTGTTAAAGTCATAGTCACTGGAAATCGATTGGCCAGGGTTAAAGAATACATTTTCACTCATTGAAACCACCTCACAGTTTATTTTCTAACTCTATAATCTCATTTTAGCATGCTTACCATAAGAGACAAAGTAATTAGGAGTGGCTAGATCATTATGTTGTTGTTTTTCTGATCTTGGTGATTTCTCCAGAAGAAAAAACTTGTCCATCGTCTAAAATTAGCTCACCACTATTGGTTATATCAGAGGCGGTACCTGTGATAGTTTCATTTCCGCGAGTAATTGTGACTTGCTGACCTAAAGTACTACAATATTTACGGTAATCAGCGATGAAATCGTGGCTGTTAAAATTAGGATATAATTTGAAAAATTCATCTAAAAAAGCTCCGATAAAAGCATTGCGAGACAGACCCTTTTTTTGTACAGCTTGACGCAAGGAACCTGCTCTTTGTCTGACTTCTGATGTGTACGTTGAAGGATCAGTTAAATAATCGATCCCGATACCAACTACAATTTGTTTTAGATGGCCAGTTTCCATGTCGGTAATTCCTTCGGTCAAGATGCCACTGATTTTTTTATCATGCCATAAAACATCATTGACCCATTTGATACTTGGCTTGATATCTAGTTTCTTTTCGATTGCACGGCACAAGGCAGTTGCAGTCGCAGTAGTTAATAGTCCCGCATCAAAATATTCTTGCTGGTTTTGTAATAAGATACTTAAATAGATCCCAGTTTGTTGTGGTGACATAAAAGCTCGGCCGTAACGACCATATCCTTTGGTCTGTTGGTCACTAACTATGATTTGTGGTTCGCTGGTGGCTGGAAGTGCCCCTAGTTCCTTAGCTCGTGTGTTAGTGGACGTGATACTGTCGTGTAATTCAAAGTGGACGGGAACTTTGGTCGTTAAATTTCTGCGAATGAAAGTTTCTGATAACATTGGCGGATCTAATAACAAATACCCTTGATGAGGTTTACTCTCAATTTTATAACCAGCAGACTCTAAAGAGCGGATCGCTTTCCAAATTGCCGTTCGTGAAAGCTTGAGTTGGTCTGCTATTTGTTGTCCTGAAAGATGGTTCGTATTTTTTTCTAATAATTTTAAGACACTATCAGTGGTTTTCATAATTATTTTCAGTCCTTTTTTGTCGAAAATAGCGTTAACTAGATATTACTTTTTTGTTTACATTTTGGCAAATAAAAGAAAAGTAAAATCAGAGGTGCTAATCTTTAAGTTAGCGGACAATCATGCTAAGGTTAACTAATCGAAAGGAATTGATCAAATGTTGGCCAAAAACAAAAAGAGCCTGATCATTGTTATCATTTTGTCGTTGATCGGTGCTGCAATTTATTTATTTACAATAAACGATTCTTTTATGTATCAACGTGATATCGGCAAAATCACGCAAGTTTCAGAAGGTGGCTCGCAACGAACGGAAGATGAGTTTAAAAACGTTGATCACCAACATGAACAAAAAATAACCATGGTCATAATAAACGGTAAGCAGAAGGGTAAAAAAATACATACGCATAACTCTTGGTCGGATTCGGGGGCTTTTGATCAAAAATTCCACTCTGGGCAGCAGGTTTTTGTTGATCTGCAAAAACAAGACGGAAGAATAACGGCTGAGATCTCCGATTATAAACGTGATACTTATTTATTGATGCTAGGCTGGTTGGTTATTTCTTTATTGATTTTGACGATGGAATTTAAGGGACTGAAAACTTTGTTCAGCGTTGTCTTAAATTTTGTAGTGTTTTTGCTGTTTATCGAGCTAGATGTCAAATTGAATTTGACTAATTTTTTCTGGCTCTTTGTTTTAAGTGCCTTTATATTCACGGCTTTGTCGCTATTGATCGTGATCGGTTGGAACAAACAGTGTGGAGTAACGTTTGCTTCGATCATCATAGGGACCGCAGCTGCTTTAATGATCGGAGTGTTGGTGTTGAACTATACAGGTAATGACTTGCACTATGAGGCTTTAGATTTTGCGACCCAGTCACCTAAACAATTATTTTTGTCAGCGACTGTGATCGGATTATTAGGGGCTGTGATGGATGCAGCGACAGACATTGTTTCGACCGTTTTTGAAATCAAACGAAGTCATCCACAAATTGACCAAAAACAATTATTTGGGTCTGGAATCGAAGTTGGGCGGGCCATTTTAGGACCGCTGATCAATGTTTTGTTATTGATCTTTTTTGCTGAAACGTTTGCGATGGGTGTTTTGTTTTTTAGGACTGGAAATAGTATTGGTTATACATTTGAATGGACGATGTCGTTGGGCATAGTTCAGTCATTGATCAGTGGCATCGGGATCACCTTGGTGATCCCAGCTGCCAGTGCTTTTGCGGCATGGACATTTAGAAAGGAAGGTCAAGTTGAAAACAATTAGTATTTTAACAGTGATCCTTGCTTTTTTGATGGTGTTAGTTGGTGGCAAGCAAGGTTTCTCGGCATTTTTTTCAGTTTTAATAAATTTTTTACTGCTGTTTCTAAATATTATGCTGATTTCTTCAGGTTTTCCTCCATTATGGACTTCTTTATTTAGTGGTATTTGTATCTTGGCGATCACTATTTACATGGGAACTTCTGATGAAAAATCGTCCAACGTGGCCTTTTTAGCAACGCTAGCTGTGATGGTAGTTATGTTATTGTTGATCGTTCCGCTTGACCATTTAGTACAGGTCAAAGGTTTTGCGAATGAACAATCAGAAGAAATTGAAGCTTTCAATTTATTAGTGGGCGTTGATTTTGAAAAAATTGCGATATCAACGACTATATTGAGTACTTTGGGCGCAATTGCAGAAGCGGCGATAGCTATTGCTAGTGGTTTGAATGAGGTGATCGAACAAGACCCGCAGATCACGCCGTTAAAGTTGCGAGAAAGTGGACAAAACATCGGTTTTCAGATCATGGGCATGACCTTTAATACGCTTTTCTTTGGAATGTTCGGTGGAGATCTGGCATTATTTATTTTATTAAATAAATTGCATAATAGTTTTGGCTATTATCTTAATTCTAAAATATTCGTTAGTGAGTGTATGTTAGTTTTATATTCCGCAATTGCGGTTATTTTGGTGATCATAGTAACGACCTGGTTGATGAGTCAAAAAGTTAAACCACAACGATCTGCCTAAGACAGTGGAGTGGTATTTTTGTAGGAATTGTTTAAAAAATGCAATAAATAACGTACCTAAGTAAATTTTTCTTTTTAAACAGAGAAAAAAAGTGTTTCATGATATAATTTTTAACAGAAGGTTTAAGTAAAACTATGTATTTTGGGAATAGTTAATTAAAAAAACGTGGTGTAGACAAAATAAATGGCAAATTTTAAAAGCAAGCTTATGTACAAATTAGACGTGATCACAGTGATAGTTACTGTAGTACTAGCAGTAATTGGGTATTTTATGAAAAAACTTCTGATTGTATCAGATATTTTTTTTATGATCGGTTTGATCCTTTTATGTTTAGCGATCGCTGATATTTTATTACACGCAAGTTTAATGTCAGGATGGTTTCAACATCAGCGTAAGGGTGAAACTGACGAAGAATACCAAGAAAGAAAAATCGATGTTCATGAAGTCGCTGATCGTAAAAATCGTCCGGTTCATTTTGATCGTTTTTCAGTCAATAGCTTGGTGATCTCTATTTGGTTGATCATCTGTGCAGTTTTAGTCACGGGTTAATGGATAAACTAAAATAGCAACCCAGAGGAACAAAGTCCCTGGGCTGCTATTTTAGTTTGGTGCGACCACTTGGTCATTATGAATGTAACGATTAAAATCAGCATAAACTGGTGAAAAAAGATCGTTTTGTTTACCGCTAGCCAGCATTTCACGTGGAAAGAATAAACGTTCATCGCCAGAAACTTTACCGGTGATCGATTTAACTAAGGGGCTGATAGCCGATAACTCTACTAAGCTCTGATCCTTTTGCATTAATTCGATCTGAGTTCGTGGTTTTTGTGAATTTGGATCATATGCGTCATAGGGTAGATCATAACTGTCATTGGTATCCATATAATATTCAGACAAATAGCCAGCTTGTGTAACTAAATTCTGTAAGATCGGTACAAATTTCTTAGTTTCAGGTGCCAGACGGACAGATTTTAATGGGTGGCGGTCCAAGAACCGAGAAGCGAGGTCACTTAATACTTCATCGCTTGAGCTACGCCAGACTGTAAAACAAGTATTAAGTACACCATCATCTAGATTTATATAATCATTGAGAGTGTAATTACCAGTCAAGAAAGGAACTAAGAGGTCGGTAGCTCCGTTTAACTGTAATTCATTTTTGTTATATAGATATTTAGCTCGCTTTAGCAAATGACTTAAGATCACTTCCATCGAACGTGAAACTGGGTGGAAATAGACTTGCTGGTACATTTGAAAACGGCTGACAATATAATCTTCAACTGCATGCATCCCAGAAATATCAAAAGTTATCCCTTCTTTGTAAGGACGCATGACCCGTAAGATTCGTGTTAGATCAAAGTTGCCATATTTGGTCCCCGTAAAATAAGAATCACGCAGTAAGTAATCCATACGGTCGGCATCGATCTGACTGGAGATCATCTGGACAACTTGTGGATTTGGATAAGTCTTTTGTATGACACTCGCCACTTTTTGTGGAAAATCGGGACTTACTTTTTGCAAGACTTGATTGACCTCAGTTTCTGGCGAAGTAATGATATCAGTTGTCATTTGCTCATGGTCAGTTTGAAAAATGTGTTCAAAGGTGTGTGAGTACGGGCCATGGCCTAAGTCATGTAACAAAGCTGCACACAAGGCGACGATCCGTTCGCCGTCATTCCACAGACCATCATGGGCATCTTTAGTTGGGTAATTTCTAGCAAATAAGTCACAGATCTGTCTAGTGATCTCATAAACGCCGACTGAATGAGAAAAGCGTGAATGTTCAGCACCATGGAAAGTATAGCTAGTTGTTCCAAGTTGCTTGACCCGGCGTAAACGTTGAAACTCTTTAGTATTGATCAAATCCAAGATCACTTGGTGTTGGATATAAATATGGTTGTGGATCGGATCGCGGAGGACTTTCTCCATGGGTAATTTTTGAATGTTGTAATATGTGATGTCTAAGAACCCCCAGTCCCTGTAAACAAGCTGGTAATAACTCCCATTTTGTCATCAAAATGAAGCATAAAATTTGATAGGATCTCACTTGTTTATTTATTCAATAATTTTTACTTTAATTATAACATAACTAAGTTGAAAGGCTTTTGTGCGCGTAATAAAAAATATATAATGTTTATGAAAACTAATTTCCTTTAGTAAGGACACTTGAATTTGTTGCGAGAATTGATACTTTAAATCAGTTATTATGAATTTAAATCAAGTCGTGACATAGATGCAAGAATAATCAGATAGAAAGGGTTGATCAAGACGACAACGCAAAAAACTAACGTAATGATCCATTTGGAAACACAAAGTATTCAAGAAGGCGAAGTTAATAATTTAGTGCAAGATGTTCCAGGCCAGTTTTTTAACATGGGACGTACGATTTATTTGAGATTTCAAGAAAAATTAAGCGGACAAGATGCAGCGATGGTCACCTTTAAAATCAATGGTAATGGGGAAGTCCAACTCACGCGACAGGCAGGTCAAATGCGTTCACGGATGTTTTTTATCGCCAATCGGAAAATAGAAGCACGTTATCAAACACCTTATGGCATGTTACCGTTAGAGACTGTAACTCCCAAAATGAATGTCAGCTTATCTGAATATCCGGATAGAGGGCAAATTTCAATCGATTATGGCTTACTTTCAAACGGACAAAAATTAGGACAATATAAAATTCGATTGCATTTTACGGCTTAGTGCGGTAACATGAAGGATAAACTGTGGAAAGGACGTGTACCGGTTTGGAGCTAGAAAGATTCAAAGGTGCGAATAAAACAGAATTATCAATGATCGAAGTTGCACGGGCCATTTTAAACCAAAAAGGCGATGTAATGGGCTTTGCAGATTTGACAAATGAAATTCAACAATTTCTTGGTAAAAGCGATGAAGAGATCCGTGGTCGTTTACCACAATTTTATACGGATTTAAACATTGACGGTAGTTTCATTTCATTAGGAGATAATCTGTGGGGCTTACGTTCGTGGTATCCATATGAATCGATCGATGAAGCACTTGTTCATTCTGATGACGAAGAGGATGAAGAACGTCCAAAACGTAAAAGTCGTAAAAAGGTCAATGCCTTTCTCGACGATCAAACTGACGACGATGATGTGATCGATTATGATGACGATGATCCTGAAGATCAGGACTTTGATGCTGATGAAGATGCTGAAGATGATGAAGAATCTGCAGAACTAAAAGAATACGGTAAAGATTTAAGTGACATCGATGATTCAACTGATGACGAAGATGCTGATGAATTGCCTGACGGGATCGAAGGGCAGCTTTCTGAGCTTGACGAAGATGAAGACGATGATGACGAAGAATAATTTGGGCTAGATTTTTTGGCTCAGCGAAAATTATCCTTGACGTAGCGGAAATTATTCTGTATTATACTTTCTGGGCGCTTCAGTTATAAACTGGAGTCAAATGAACGGTAAAGATAAGCTCTCTATTCATAAAATGGATAGGGGGCTTATTTCTTTTTTAAATTTCCCCATTAAATTTTCAACGAAGAGGAGAGGCATTTGTAATGACCAAATATATTTTTGTAACTGGTGGAGTTGTATCATCCTTAGGAAAGGGTATCGTAGCCGCTTCTTTAGGGCGTTTGTTGAAGAACCGTGGTTTGAAAATAATGATTCAGAAATTTGATCCATATATCAACGTAGACCCAGGCACAATGAGTCCTTATCAACATGGTGAAGTTTTTGTAACGGATGATGGTACAGAAACCGACTTAGATCTTGGACACTACGAGCGTTTTATTGATATTCGTTTGAACAAGTATTCAAACGTAAC
>DXAP01000136.1 GCA_019116985.1 Candidatus Ligilactobacillus excrementavium
AAAGCATGGTCTTTTAAACGGCTGATACTAGCGTTTAACGCGTGCAAGACTTGGGCAGTTTGCCTTTTTTCATCCACATGCGAAATTGGCATCGATAATGAACCCCCAAACTCGGCATTAATATCGATCACGCATAATTGTTGTGGATCCGCGACCATTTCACGGATCCCCTGTGTTTTTCCCATACCAGGTAATGAATACAAAACAAAAGTATGTTTATCAGGTAACTGTCCATTTTTTATAAGTTGCATTTGAAAATTTGTATCAGCCTTGATCAAACGCAAGGCTGTCTTAAGCGAGATAAAATTTTGTTGTTCTTCATTTTCAGGCATAAACTACTCACTTCCATTTTTGATATTCTAAATTCATACTAATTTCTAGCACATAAAATCTCAAGCTACCCGTTTAATTAAGACTAATCTTCATCTTCCAATGGTCGGTTCAGTTTTTGTAATTGGTCACGTACATCTGAACTAAAGTTATTATCCACTAAAACGACCAAAGTATCACCTGGATGGATCAACGTATCGCCATTTGGAATGGCTGTTTTTTCACCGCGCCTGACCCCGATCAACAAAGTATTGGATGGCCAGTTGATGTCTCTGACTTGCTGGCCGACAAACCGGCTATCATCAAAGACTGGTAGTTCAACTTGATCATTTTTACCACTAATTACATGCAATTTTTGTTTCACGGTCATTCTCCCTAATAATGACTCATAGATCGGTGCACCACCTAAGAGATCCACCACAATATATGCCACCAAAGAAGTTAATGCTAATGGTACCAAATGTTGTAAAGAGCCCACCATTTCTGTTACTAAAAGAATGGCGGTAAAAGGTGCTTTCCCGATCCCTGCAAAATAACCAGCCATCGCAAATACTAATAGATCGACCATGTATTTAGATGGTAATAAATTAAACTTCAAGGCGATCGCCCCATATAACATCCCGATCACAGCACCTAAAGTTAGGATCGGTAAGAAGATTCCCCCGGGTAACCCTGATCCGTACGAGACCATCGAAAACACAAAACGTAAAACAAAAAGCAAGAACAAGCTAATGATCAGCGGGTCAACTTGGGCCATTTTGATAATGATCACATTCCCGCCACCTAGTGTATTAGTAAAAAAATACCCAACAGGTACTAATAAAAACAAAGCGATCAAACCATGATAAGCGCGCGGGATTCTACCAAATAACTTGTGGTACCAGACAGAACTTTGCAATAAGGTCCGTTGATAAAAGTAACCTAATAAACCTAAAACTACACCCAAGATCAATAAGTGCCAATAATATTTAAGCGGTAAACCAGGTACTACCCCTACATGTAAAACAGTTTCTAAACCGAAAACATTCATCGAAACCACATCAGCTGTGATCGACGCGGACAAAGCCCCCATCCAAACCAATGGTGAAAAGTTATGGTAAACTTCTTCCAAAATAAATAAAGTCCCAGCGATCGGTGCGTTAAAAGCGGCCGATAACCCAGCTGCAGCACCACTTGCAATCAAGACACGGTGACCTCTTTTAGAATCTTCGGTCATGTCAGCGATCCCCTGGCCGACAGCTCCACCCAGTTGGATCGATGGACCTTCACGACCTAAAAACAAACCAGAGCCGATCGCTAAAACACCAGCAACAAACTTACGCCACAAGATCGCCCACCAGTTGAATTTAAATTTCCCGGCTAACTGACCTTCGATCTCGGGGATACCGGAACCAGAAATATGGGGTTGTTGGGTCACCAACTTACCGATCACTAAACCAATTAAAACTAAAACAACTCCGATAACTAATAAATAAAGGGGTTGTTGGTGCGCCATTTGAAAAACATGTTTCCACAGACCCAAAGACTTTTCGATCAACCAGCGGAATGCACCAACAACGACACCAGCGATCGCACCGATCAAAACTCCTTTTAATATGTATGATAAATGTGCTGAATTAATTTTTACTTTCTTTTTTGCTTGTTCCATTGTGACCTCCACTAAACGACCCGATATTTCCTAATGCTCCCTCCATATTATAATCCGTCCAATATTTATTGACAAAAACATCAAGCACATAAATATATTTTTTGAAAATTGTTGGGATAAAGCTGTGCTATAATGAAAATTATTGAAAACATAAACTAGGACAGACATACTAAATATCACAATTTGTCTTACACTGGCGCTTAATTACGTCATTTTTTTCTGAAATTTATTTATCATTTTACAATTCAGTGGAGGGATCATCATGTCTGAAGGTAATCATCTCACCAAAAATGCCATTCAGCTTACAGATAAAAATCATATGGAAATACCTTGGGCCAAGGTCACAGACGATAATGGAGAAACTCCTTCGATCAAATCATCTTTAAAAGAAAAATCTACGATCATTGGACGAGTCGGCATTATTTTATTATCCTGCGGTACAGGCGCTTGGCGCGTGCGAGATTCAATGAATTCCATCGCACGGATCTTAGGCGTTACATGTTCAACAGATATTGGCTTAGTGACGATCGAATATACATGTTTTGATAAACATCGGAGTATTACACATTCACTTTCGTTACCATCTAGCGGGGTCAACACTGACAAGTTGTCAGAAATGGAATCTTTTGTTAAAGGCTTTGAAAAGGAAGGAGCTTTTTTAAGCGTCAAAGAAGTTCATAAACTCCTGGACAAAATCTCCCAAAAAAAGCCTAACTATCGTCCGTTCATCCAAGGTTTAGCAGCAGCTTTAGCCTGTAGCGCCTTCGTTTTTCTCTTAGGTGGTGGCCCGGTCGAAATGCTTTGTTCTTTCTTTGGTGCTGGCTTGGGTAACTGGCTTAAATCGACCATGAACAGTAAACATATGACCCTTTTTGCCGGTTTAAGCGCCGGTGTCGCACTAGCTTGCCTGACTTACCTAATGATCTCACGGGGATTAGAATTAACTTTTGACATTAACGTGGGACATGAAGCAGGGTACATTGGTTCCATGTTGTTTGCGATCCCAGGCTTTCCTTTTATAACTAGCGGTTTAGATATCGCTAAATCTGATATGCGTTCTGGGATCGAACGCTTAGTCCACGCAGTCACTATTATTTTAGTCGCGACCTTAGTCGGATGGATCGTAGCTTTAGCCAGTGATCTAACACCAGATAAGTTCATCCCGCTTGGTTTAAGTCCTCTAACATTAATGTTATTGAGATTACCTGCCAGTTTTTGCGGGGTTTTCGGTTTCTCTATTATGTTCAATAGCCCAAAGAAAATGGCTGCCACAGCTGGATTAATCGGTGCATTCGCAAATACTTTGCGACTCGAATTAGTTGACCTGACTTCAATGCCACCAGCAGCCGCTGCTTTTTTAGGGGCGTTAACAGCGGGTTTACTAGCATCATTTGTGCATAAACAAATGGGCTACCCACGAATCTCGCTGACTGTTCCTTCGATCGTGATCATGGTTCCCGGATTGTACATGTACCGGGCTATGTATTACGTTGGGGTCGGTACGATCGCCAGCGGTGCACAATGGTTCATCAACGCCGCTATGATCGTCTTGTTCTTGCCTTCAGGTCTAATATTAGCTCGGATCATTATGGATCCTGATTGGAGATATTCTGGATAATAATTGTTAGTAGGGGCTGGGACAAAACTAGCTGTCCAATCCTAAAAGGGGCCGTCGATCTATCCCATTAAAATGGGGTAAATCGACGGCCCTTAAACGTGTTCCAAAAGATTGAAGTCGATTTGTAACATCTTTTGTCTCACTCTTTATTTTTGCAATAATTTCAAATTAGCCTGCACAATTTTTTTGTTGGTCTTAATCAAGTTGTCATACTCTACCTCATCAGAATGACTAAACCAATAGACATAAGTATCGATCAACCCTGAAGACAAATACTTTAAGATCACTTTATTATGCTCATCATCTTTTTTTGATAACAAAGAATCACACAAAGTTTCAAAAAGCATTTCCTGTAACCTTTCTACCAACAAATGTTGTTGTTGATTCAAACACAAATATTTAAAAGCACGGTAGTTTTTCATCAAGATTTCATGGAAAACATTCAGTAATCCTTCTGCACCGTACTTAGATGTCGATAAAGCTTGATAAACTTCTAACGACAGATCTTCTTGGTAATCTTCGAATATATCACTCACATTTAAGTAATGAATATAAAAAGTTCGCCGGTCAATATGGGCGATTCGGCATAATTCTGTCACTGTGATTTGTTCGATGGTTTTATTTTCAAGTAATTTAAATAAACCTTCAGTCAGAGCCTCTTTTGTTTTAGCCACGCGTTGATCCACTTTTTCACCTTCTACTAAGTTAATGCTCACTTTTGCAAAAATTGGTGTTAAACATTTTAACGTCAGCACTATACTAATGCACAGGTCAACTATTTGACCAGTATAAACACTTATTTAGATAAAGGAGGAACAGTTTATGTGGGATTTTATTAACGGGATCTTTGCAACTTATCATGGCACAACTTATTCACTCCAAGATTTTGTAACAGCTTTTAGCCCCGCTGATCCAGATTTTATTAAAACATTGATCGTTGCGGGGTTAACATTTGCAATTGGATTTATCGAATATATTTATAGTTTTATTTTGATCAATCGTGAAGGCAGTTCACCATATAACATTATGATGCACTCATATTATTTTGCGATCGATTCAATGGGTATCTTTGTATTCGCAACGGCTTCACATGCAGTTGGCGGACTATGGGTCTTTACATTTGCTTCATTAGCCGAAGTTGTCTGGACACTATTTGAAGTTTATAACTTGATCAAATGTGTTTACGTCGAACGTCAAGAAATCTGGGGTGACATTACGACTGCCGATGCTTGGTGGCGGATATGCGGTTGGATCATCATTATGGTCGGGACAGTTAACTTGTTCCGTGTCTTCATGAATGACCCTGCAATGTTTAAATGGTATATCTTTACCAACATCTTGATGGGCATCATACCCGGACTTTACTGGGAGAAACGTAATACCCGCATCGGTGCTTCATGGGGGTTAGCGATCGTGATCTTGATCGGAACAGTTAATTCATTTTTACCAACTAATATGTGGGCTGCAGTCAGTCCTTACTTCAGTTTCAGCAACAACCCATGGTTCTACGTTATTGGCGTCATCGCGATTTTCTTTGCTTGCCGCAACTTATGGGTCTTGAAGAAATTACCACCAAAACCAAAAACATTGTCAAACGGTAAAAAATCCATTTGGTAAACAAAAAAATGAGCTAACATGATCAACTAAGATCTTGTTAACTCATTTTTTACTCTAAATTATTGGATAGCCGCCACTCAACCAGAAGCCTAATCCTCCAACAACTAAACACATCGCAATTACTGACCACATGATGCCTTTAGAAAATTGTCCTTTAGTTTTCTTGCCAAATGCCATTTCGATCAGGCCGATCACTAAAATTGCAACCACAATTTTGACGACCGTAAGAACGGGTTTTTCGCTCCAAGCATAACTAGTCATCATGATCCCGCTAATGATCAAAACTAAATAACAGACTCGTGCTACCATTGCCCAGATCTTTGCCTTATCAGCTGAGCCAGCTAAGCCCATAATTACTGCGAACAATAAAATAATTCCAAAAACCAAATGTACCCAAGACATACTTTCCTCTCCTTTTATAAAAATAAAATACACAATTATTATACTATCTCAATGGCATTTCTACGACACAACATATTTTATTTATGGTACGGACTACCGGAATTGATCATATATGCGCGATAAACTTGTTCCGTTAAAACTAGTCGCATCAATTGATGTGGCAATGTAAACTTGCCAAATGAGATCTGTGCGTTCGAGCGTTTCATCACAGCTGGACTTAATCCCAAAGAACCTCCGATCACAAATGTAATGTCACTATGCCCATAAGTTGCCAACGAATCAATTTCTTTAGCAAACTGGTCCGAGGTCCGCTCCTTACCCTCGATCGCTAAAGCAAAAACATATTCACGTTCTTTAATTTTAGCTAAGATCCGCTCTCCTTCACGTTCTTTCACGCCTTCCATTTCTGCTTCACTTAACTTTTCAGGAGCTTTTTCATCTGGAACCTCAACAACTTGGAACTTACAGAACTTGCTAAGACGTTTAGAGTATTCCGCAATTCCTTGTTTCAAATATTTTTCTTTTAACTTACCCACACCTATTATCTTAATATTCACACTAAATCACATCCTAATAACATTTTATCCACAAAGTTATCCACAGTATCCACAGGGTTAATCACAATATCTTGGTACGAACTTATTTTCGTCACTATATTTATTGTTTTCCAT
>DXAP01000137.1 GCA_019116985.1 Candidatus Ligilactobacillus excrementavium
AAGCATAATTTAAAATTTGGATAATATAAAGGAGAAGGATTGTTATGAATAAACATGTTATTTTAACGGGAGACCGACCAACGGGCAAGTTGCATATCGGGCATTATATTGGTTCTTTAAGACAAAGAGTGGCTATGCAAGAAACAGGTGATTACGATCCTTATATCATGATCGCTGACCAGCAGGCTTTAACTGATAATGCTCGTGATCCAGAGAAAATCAAAAATTCTTTGATCGAAGTCGCGCTAGACTACTTAGCTGTTGGTTTGGATCCTGAAAAATCAACAATTTTTGTTCAATCAGCGATCCCAGCCTTGGCAGAATTGAATTTGTACTACTTGAATCTGGTCACAGTTTCACGATTAGAACGTAACCCAACCGTTAAAGCAGAGATTCAACAGAAGAATTTTGAACGTTCGATCCCTGCTGGTTTCTTCACTTATCCCGTGAGTCAAACTGCTGATATTACTGCTTTTAAAGCTGATACAGTGCCGGTTGGTGATGACCAAGAGCCGATGATCGAACAAGCACGCGAAATTGTGCGGAGCTTTAATACGATTTATGGCAAAGAAGTTCTTGTGGAGCCACAAGGAGTTTTTCCGGCTAAGGGATCGGGGCGTTTACCAGGTTTAGATGGGAATGCCAAGATGAGCAAGTCTTTGAACAATGCGATCTATTTGTCAGATGATGCTGACACTTTGAAAAAGAAAGTCATGTCTATGTATACCGATCCCGATCATGTCCACGTAGAAGATCCTGGTAAGATCGAGGGAAATACTGTCTTTACCTATTTAGATGTTTTTGCCAAAGACCAACAGCATGTGGCTGACTTAAAAGAACAATATCAAGCTGGTGGTTTAGGTGATGTGAAGTTGAAACGTTACTTAAATGACGTTTTAGAAGAGGAACTTGCACCAATTAGAAGTCGTCGTCTTGAATATGCCAAAGACATTCCAGCAATATATGATATTTTGCAAAAGGGTAGTGAAAAAGCTAATGAAGTTGCGGCACAAACTTTAAAAGAAGTTAGGGCTGCGATCGGCGTCAATTATTTTGAATAAAAAACACGATAGTTGTTAATTACAGGTTAAGTTTGTTTGATAAAACTTGTGGCCTAAGGGGTGAGATCGATATGAAAAAAATTGCACTACTTGATTTAGGATCTAATTCTACACGAATGGCGATCTATCAAATCAATTCTGATAATTCCTTTCAAGAGATCAAACGTTTCAAGGAAATGACTCGATTAGCTGAAGGAATGGGTGAGACTGGTCAAAAATTGACACTAAAAAAGGCAGCAATTGAGCGGACGGTGGCTGCCTTGGAAAAGTTCAAGGACGAATATGAAAAGGAGCCTGGGCTGACGCTCGTACGTGGTGTGGCAACAGCAGCAGTTCGTAGTGCATCAAATAGTGCTGATTTTCTAAAAATCGTGAAAGATAAAATTGGTGTTGATATTGAGATCTTATCTGGGGATTCCGAAGCTTATTATGATTATGCAGGTGTGATGCATGCTTTTGAGCTGGAAAACTGTTTGATCTGTGATATGGGTGGTGGCAGTTTTGAACTTGCCTTGGTTAAAGACCGGAGAGCTGTCAATTATATCAGTATCCCATATGGTGCTGTTACTTTAAGTGAGAAATATAATGCATCAAATAAAATCAGTGCGGCAGATTTTTTTGCTTTACAACGCTTTATTTTGCATAAATTTGCACAATTACCATGGCTTAAAAAAGGCGTAGGTTTTCCTTTAGTGTTGCTGGGTGGTGCTAACCGCACAGTTGCACGTCAGGGCCAACAAAATTCAACTGGTGAAAATGACCAGAGCTTGCATGGTAAAAAAATGTCTTCTTTCAGTTTTGTTGAAGTTTTCCAGGACTGGTTGGCCAAAGATCGCCAAGAACTTGAATACGCTCTTGGAGTTGAAAAAGAGCGGGCAGATATCATTATTGCTGGTTTGACCCCAGTTGTTTTACTTTTGGAAAAGTATGATATACCAGAAGTTGTTTTCTCGGAAAGCGGCGTTAGGGAAGGCATCATTGCTGAGTTGACAAAATAAAATGATTTATCAGGCATGAAAATTAAGTACCCCATAACTGCTGCACTTCAAAACGAAGTCTAACAGTATGGGGTACTTTTAGTTGTTAGCGATCCTGTTGATTTATGGATAAGTAATGTCTTTGCCAAAATATTTGACAGATATCTGATTAAGGCGTCCATCTTTAGCCATTTCTTCCAAGGAATCGGTGACTTTTTTATTTAATTTTTGGTCGTGGTAGGTCGTAGCTTGGATATTTTGAGCAGTGATCTGTGGATCCTTGATCCGTTTTAACACCTGTTGTTTTTGTTTTTTATCAGTTTTATCTTTAGCTGAAACTAGCTCAGGATGCTTTTTCAAGTAAGCAGTATACTGTGGACCAGTTAATATAGCTGCTTTGACCTGTTTATTTTCTACAGCGTCCATGAGTTGGGAGATCGAAGAGTATTGGTGCTTTTTGAAATGCAATTGTTTGAATATCTGTGTTTGTGAACCAGTCTTAAGTATACCGACTTTTTGGTCAGTTAGTTTTTTGACCGATTTTTTCTTACTATCTGAACGACGGAAAAGAATATTTTCCACGTAAAGAAATGGGTCAGAAGATTGAAAATCTTTAGTTGAATGCTTATTTTTAAAGAGAGTGCCTAAGGCTAAGTCGATCGTGCCATTTTTTAGTTTCTGTTGTAATTGTTTGGTACTTTTGGCTGGGACCAACTGCACCTCTTTATGCAGGTCAGTTGCAATTTCTTGAGCGACCGCAACGTTAGCGCCATGCATCTTGTTACTTTTATTACGTGAACTTAACGGTGCGTCATTTTCTAAGACACCAACCTTCAAAGTATCATCAGCTAAAATGGTGGGAGTGATAAAGACTATGGCAACAGCAAAAACTAATAAGAGTGACCATAGATATTTATGCTTGATGTGTTTCAAAAATGTACCTCCTAAAATAAAAGCTGCCAAGATCGACTAGCTATACTAATAGATATGGCAACACAAAAATATTGTGCGAGTAAAGACTTTAGCTTATTTTGAACGAAAAACTTGCAGATGAGCTTCCCCCTTATTATATAATAGGAACTGGGTAATTTAAGCAAAAAATATTTTTTTAAATAATTCATTGAAAGTAGGACAAAAATGCAAGGATTTGAAAAGTATTACCGTAAAACTTGGTCGCAGAGACTAGATGTTTTGAAACAAGAAAACAAACTATCAAAAAAACAAGTCGAACAACTTAAGCAAAATGCGGTAACACCAGTATTAGGGGATACTCAAATTGAAAATTTTTTGACCCAATTCCAGTTACCTGAAGGGTTGGCGTTGAATTTTGTGATCGACGGAAAAGAATATTTAATCCCGATGGTTATTGAAGAACCATCGGTGGTCGCTGGAGCAAGCCATGGCGCAGCTATCGTCAAAAAGGCAGGCGGTTTTCAGACTAAAAGTAGTCAACGAGCGATGAGAGGACAGGTCGTCTTAGAAAATGTGACAGATCTTGCGGCTACAAAGAAAAAAATCGAAGAGCAAGAAACTGAATTGTTACAGGCGGCAGCTGATGCACACCCGTCGATCGTGAAACGTGGCGGCGGTCCGTTGGCACTCAACGTTAGGATCTTGGAGCAAGGCCTGCTTTCTGTTGATTTGATCATTGATACTAAAGAAGCAATGGGCGCTAATATGATCAATAGCATGCTCGAAGCAGTTGCTGATAAATTAAGAACTACAGGACATTACGACGTTTTAATGGCAATTTTATCCAATTATACGACAGAATGTCTAGTCACAGCTAGTTGTCAAATACCAGTAGCTAATTTGGCTAAAAATGGCTTACCGGGTCTAAAAATTGCACAAAAGTTGGCTCAAGCCAGTCTGGTTGCTCAGGTCGATTCTTATCGCGCAGCTACACATAATAAAGGAATCATGAATGGTATCGATGCAGCGGTGATCGCCAGTGGCAATGATTGGCGTGCAATAGAGGCTGCTGCCCATACGTATGCAGCCAGAGATGGTCAGTATCGTGGATTAAGTACCTGGAAAGTAGTAGGGGACCAGTTGGAAGGAGAATTGTGTCTTCCAGTTCCTGTCGGTTCTGTTGGAGGGTCGATTGGGATCGTACCACTTGTTCAGGTCAACTCGGCTTTGCGAGCAGAAAAAGATGCGCTGGAGTTAGAAAAAATAATTGCTAGTGTGGGATTAGCACAAAATTTAGCAGCGTTGTATGCTTTGGTGACCGACGGGATCCAAAAGGGACATATGAATTTACAGATGAAGTCGTTAGCGGTATCAGTCGGAGCCAAAGAAGATGAAATACAGCAAGTTGTTAGTGCTTTACAAAAGTTACCGCAACAAGACCAAGCGATTGCGCAACATGTTTTAGATGAAATTAGAAATGAGGCAAGTGAAAATGAGTGAACCAAAGTTAACACAAGCAGTTTTAGACCTGCAAGACAAGGTTGTGAAAATGGTAAAAAAACCAGTTAATATTTCTTTTAAGGAGGAGAAAAAAGGCTGGTTAGCAAGTGACCAAGCACAGATGTATTTGCATGATGGCCAAATGCAGTTGGATGTCTATGATGTAACAGCACCAAATTATACTGTTTCTCATGAACTTTTGCATATTTTGGCTATGGGTCAAAATGTGCCGCAAATAAATTTCCATATGACCACCAATGATCCAAACCGTGATTCGAAGATCATGACAGCTGGAATGGAATTGTATGATACGGTCTTACATTTACAGATTTATCCACAGCAACGCCAACTAGGCCTGCTTGATGATGAAATCGTTGAATTGTTCTATAAAGGATTATTAGCTCAACTTAAGCCTGAAAAACAAGGAGAAATAGATGCTTGGATGGTGTTACGAACCGTTAAGTTAGTAGATGCTTTGGTTTTGTTTGATGGAAAGCAACCACAAGCAGAACAAAAGCTTCAAGAATTGTATCCTCGTTGTTTTAGCGCGGCGCAAAAATTATATGCAGGATTAACCGGAAGAAAAATTACTGGTCCACAAAAGATAAGAGCCGCAATAGTTAAGTTATGGCGTGGATTTGATAATCAGTTATCTGAATGGGGCCAAGCTCCTTTAGGTTTAAATGACTTTATTAGTTTAGAACCAGTTTTAAGTGAACGGCAGACACGTTTAGAAATTTCACAGTTATTCGAAATATATCACTCTTCTTTACAAGATAATTTACACTTTAAACCAGCTTATATCGTGCGTTATAAATCTGACCGGCAAAATTCTTTTGTTATCCCCGAGCCAGAACATGACAAAGAAAAAATATTCCGTGGTTTTTATGCCGCTAAGATCGGTGATATTTTACAACAGATGCATATTGATTATTTACTTAGATAATTATTGATTTGAAAGGAAGGTTAATAATGACTGAACTCAATGATTTATTGAATGAAGCAAAACATGTAGTATTTATGACTGGTGCCGGTGTATCGACGGCATCTGGTATCCCAGATTATCGTTCTAAAAATGGCCTTTATTCCGGAAAAGAAGCGCCTGAATATCTATTAAGTGAAGATTGCTTACGTAAAGAACCGCAAAAACATTATGACTTTGTCACGCAAAGCATGATCTACCCTCAGGCACGACCAAATGTGATCCATGAAAAAATGGCTGAGTTTGCCCAGAAGAAAAACGCGATGGTCATCACACAAAACATCGATGGACTGCATAAAAAAGCGGGCACACCGGATAAAAATCTAGTTGAATTCCACGGGGACTTGGCACATGTTTACTGCCAAAAATGTGGCAAACAGGCAACCTTGGAAGAATACCAGCATGATATGCACCATCAAAATTGT
>DXAP01000138.1 GCA_019116985.1 Candidatus Ligilactobacillus excrementavium
ACAACTCACTTTGATTTCCATTCTATCCATGATAATATTTTGAAACTTGATATTTTGGGTCATGATGATCCTACTATGATCCGGATGCTGCAAGATCTTTCAGGGATCGAGCCTAAATCGATTCCCACAGATGACCCAGGTGTCATGGCACTTTTTTCCGGCACTGATATTTTAGGTGTGACTGAAGATCAGATCCAGTCAAAAACAGGGACGTTAGGCATTCCTGAATTTGGGACACGTTTTGTACGGGGGATGTTAGATCAGACCCACCCTAAGACTTTTGCTGAATTACTAAAAATTTCTGGGCTTTCTCACGGTACTGATGTTTGGTTAGGTAATGCAGAAGAATTGATCAAAAATAAAACAGTAACGATGCCCGAAGTTATTGGTTGTCGTGATGATATCATGATGGACTTGATCCATATGGGTGTTGAGTCTGATCTGGCCTTTAAGATCATGGAACATGTTAGAAAAGGGCGCGGTATTCCTGATGATTGGCAGGCTAAAATGCGTGAGGCTGAAGTACCTGAGTGGTATATTGGGGCTTGCTTGAAAATCAAGTACATGTTTCCGAAGGCCCATGCTGCTGCTTATGTGTTGATGGCTTTGCGGATCGCGTATTTTAAGGTTTATTTCCCGCTAGTTTATTATGCTGCTTACTTCTCTGTACGTGCGGATGACTTTGACTTAGTTTCGATGGTTCATGGCAAAGAATCTGTCAAAGCCGCTATGTCTGAGATCAATTCGAAGGGGAATGATGCATCAACTAAGGAGAAGAATTTGTTAACTGTACTAGAACTAGCTAATGAAATGATCGAGCGTGGCTTTAAGTTCAAGATGGTCGATTTAAACCGATCGGACGCAGCTGATTGGCTCATTGTTGATGGAGACACTTTATTAGCACCATTTTCAGCTATTCCTGGTTTAGGGTTAAACGCTGCTAAACAAATCGTTGCTGCACGTGAAGAACAAGAATTTTTATCGAAGGAAGATTTGTCCAAACGTGGAAAAGTTTCTAATACTTTGATCGAATATATGACAGAAAATCATGTTTTAGATAATCTACCTGATGAAAATCAGCTTAGTTTATTTGATAATCTATTCTAAAACTTTTGGCATAAATCAGGTTAAATAGTGCTATAAAGCGGATTGACTTGCTTTTTTTAGGTGAGTATGCTAAGATTTAAGATAGTAACTTGATAACTCGATAACTCGATAACTCGTAATGAGTGGGCAGAAATGCTCACTCTTTTTATTGGAAACGATCAGAAATTTATATTAACAAAAATGTTTATTGGTAAGGAGGACAAGGCGTGAGCAGTGTCGTTGAAACGGTAACGGATTTGGTAACACCTATTTTAGAGGAACATAATTTTGAACTTGTTGATATTGAATTTGTTAAAGAAGGGCAAAGTTGGTATTTACGAGTCTTTATTGATAAAGAAGGTGGCATTACAATTGACGAATGTGCTTTGATCAGTGATGAGCTTAGCGAAAAATTGGATACATGTGATCCAGATCCAATTCAACAAGCTTACTACTTGGAGGTTTCTTCGCCTGGGGCAGAGCGTCCTTTGAAAAAAGAACGTGATTTTGAAAATGCTGCTGCGGAGCAAGCAAATATTTTTGTTACGTTATATGAAAAAATCGATGGTAATAAACAATATGAAGGTCATTTGATCAATTTAACAGCAGACGAATTGACAATTGAATATCGGGATAAGACACGTAAAAAAGAAGTGGTTATTCCACGTGATAAAATTGCCAAGGCTCGCTTAGCGATTGAATTTTAAATAAAGATGTTAAACAAGGAGTAAAATAAAATGAGTAAGGAATTACTTGAAGCCTTAGATTCTTTAGAAACGGAAAAAGGCGTCAAAAAAGAAATTGTGATCGAAGCGTTGGAAAGTGCATTGGTTTCAGCATATAAACGAAACTATGGGCAAGCTCAAAATGTGGAAGTTGAATTTGACCAAGTTCGGGGTAACATTCATGTTTATGCAGTTAAAGAGGTCGTTAATGAAGTCTTTGATTCACGTTTAGAAGTTAGCTTGAAAGATGCACTTGAGATCAATAAAGCATACGAGATCGGGGACACGATCCGTTTTGAAGTCACACCTAAAGATTTCGGACGGATAGCTGCTCAAACTGCAAAACAGGTGATTATGCAACGGGTGCGTGAAGAAGAACATAATATTATCTATAATCAGTACATTCAATATGAAAATGAAATCGTGACTGGTGAAGTAGAACGCCGTGATAATCGTTATATTTATGTAAACTTGGGTAAAGTAGAAGCTTTATTATCACGCCAAGATCAAATTGAAGGCGAAGAGTATAAATCGCATGATCGTATTAAGGTTTATATTTATAAAGTTGAAAATTCTTCCAAGGGTCCGCAAGTCTTTGTTAGTCGGTCACATCCAGATTTGTTAAAACGTTTATTTGAACAAGAGATACCTGAAATTTATGATGGCACAGTTGAAATTTTGTCGATTGCTCGTGAAGCAGGAGATCGTGCTAAAGTTGCCGTGCGTTCAAATAATGAAAATGTTGATCCAGTCGGAACTTGTGTGGGGCCGAGAGGTGAACGGATCCAAACAATTGTCAATGAATTAAAAGGTGAAAATATGGATATTGTTCAATGGCAAGAAGATCCAGCAGATTTCATCTCTAATGCTTTAAACCCTGCGGATGTACTGGAAGTTCGATTTGATCCTGAAAATGAACATGTTTGTACAGTAGTTGTACCAGATGATCAGCTTTCCTTGGCAATTGGCAAACGTGGGCAAAATGTTCGTCTAGCTGCTAGACTAACTGGATATAAGATCGACATTAAGTCTGAATCAGATATGCAAGCCGCTGATGACCAAGAGGGAGCAGATGAACCTGAATCACAAGATACAGTAGAAACAGATAATATTGAAGAAAATCAAGTTATAGATACAAATGATGAAGAACTAGACAGTGATTTATCAGAGTCTGCCGAAGAAATAGACCCAGATTCAAAAAATTAATTAGGGGGGGTGGTCTAACATGGCAAAAAAGAAGATCCCGATGCGCAAGGATATTGTGACAGGTGAGATGTTCCCTAAAAAAGAATTAGTTCGTGTTGTTAAGAACAAAGAAAACGAAGTTAGCCTCGATCCGACTGGCAAGAAACAAGGTCGTGGAGCATATATTCGTTTAGATGTTTCAATGGCTAAGCAGGCACAGGCAGAGAAGGTTTTTGATAAAACTTTTGGTGTGAAGATCGATCCTTCGTTTTATGAAGAATTGATTGCATATGTTGATCATCAGGTTGCACGTATGGAATTGTTTGGCGATGGAAAATAGACAAAAAGTTTTAAACTTATTAGGTCTCGCTATGCGAGCAAGAAAAGTTATTACAGGGACAGATACGGTTTTAAAACAAGTGAGAGCACGGCAAGTTGTGTTAGTTTTTGTAGCTAACGACTGTGCTGAAAATACTCGCAAAAGATTTAATGATAAGTGCCGGAGTTATGATATTAGTTTATCTCAAGTTTTTAGTGAACTTGAGATCAGTACTGCGATCGGACAAAAGCGAAGTGTGATCGCGGTGACTGATAAGGGCTTCGGTCGTAAAATGCTTGAGTTACTGTCGACTTAGACGGATCCAAACGGAGTATCGTTTGGTTCGTTTAACACAGACAGATACTCCGCAGAATTTAATCGGAGGTTGATGGTATGAGCAAAAAACGAATTTATGAGTTAGCTAAAGAATTAAATGTAAACAGCAAAGATGTAATTAAAGTTGCCGAAGACAAGGGATTTAGTGTCGGTAATCATATGTCTGTTTTAGGTGAAAATGAAGAGCGGCAGATTCGTGAATTTTATCGTCCGAAAAAGAAAGTGGTTAATAAAAAAGTGAACGAAAAGAAAAATGAACATTCTAAAAAAACAGTTGGTCAAAAGAGCCAACATAGCGAGAATAAAAATAGTACGCATAATAACCCTCATAGAAACAACGGGCATAATTCAACTAAGCCTGTAACTAAGGGGACAAATGATCGTTCTGTAAATAAACAAAATAACCGGACCCATAATAATGGCAATAGCAATAAAACCAATGAGACTAGAAACGCTCGCTCAAATGGTCCTCGCTCTAATAACAGATTCAACAATAATTCGGGTAATAGCAATAATCGTAATAAGAACTTTAAAAAGAAGAACCGTCGTAATAATGGCCGTCGCAATAATCGGAATGTCAATATTAAGCATAATCCGGCACCACAACGTAAGAATAAGCCGTTACCAGATAAGCTGATCTATACAGTCGGAATGAACGTGGCTGATATTGCCAAAAAGATTCACCGTGAGCCAGCTGAGATCATCAAGAAATTATTTATGATGGGCGTTATGGTTAACCAAAATCAGTCACTAGATAAAGATACGATTGAAATTTTAGCAGCTGACTATGGGATCGAAGCCGAAGAAAAAGTACAAGTTGACGTTTCTGATATTGATAAGTTCTTTGATGAAGAAGAAAAGAACCAAGAACATCTTGAAGCTCGTCCACCAGTAGTGACGATCATGGGACATGTTGACCATGGTAAGACTACATTATTGGATCGATTGCGTAATTCTCATATTACGGAAGGCGAAGCAGGTGGAATTACCCAGCATATCGGTGCTTATCAATTGCACCATGATGATAAGACGATCACTTTCTTGGATACTCCAGGACACGCGGCATTTACTAACATGCGGGCACGTGGGGCCGATATTACTGACGTGACTATTTTAGTTGTTGCTGCTGATGATGGTGTAATGCCACAGACGATTGAAGCTATCAACCATGCGAAAGCTGCGGAAGTTCCGATCATTGTTGCAGTTAATAAGATCGATAAGCCAGGTGCAAATCCTAATCATGTAATGGAACAGTTGACTGAATATGGTTTGATTCCTGAAAGTTGGGGTGGCGATACGATCTTTGTTGAAATTTCTGCCAAATTTGGTAAGAATATTGATGAACTGTTAGATATGATCTTGCTTGAATCAGAAATGTTAGAATTAAAAGCTAACCCACAACAACACGGTGCCGGTTCTGTAATTGAAGCTCGTTTGGATAAGGGTAAAGGACCAGTTGCTTCATTGCTTGTACAACAAGGTACGTTGCGCACTGGTGATCCAATCGTTGTCGGTGATACCTTTGGACGTGTTCGTACTATGACGAATGCCCGTGGTAAACGGATCAAAGAAGCTACACCGGCTACACCAGTTGAAATTACTGGTTTGAGTGATGTTCCTTCTTCAGGTGATAGATTTGTTGGGTTTGATGATGAAAAAACCGCACGTGCAGCCGGTCAAAAACGGGCCGAGCAATCTGTATTGCGTGAACGTCAAAAAACAAATCATGTTACTTTGGATAATTTGTTTGATACCTTAAAAGAAGGCGAACTTAAAGAAGTTAGTGTTATTATTAAGGCTGACGTTCAAGGTTCAGTTGAAGCTTTGGCTCAGAGTTTCAGAAAAATCAATGTTGAAGGTGTTCGTGTTAATATTATTCATGAGGCTGTTGGTGCTATCAACGAAAGTGACGTGACCTTGGCCGAGGCATCTAATGCTATCATCGTTGGGTTTAACGTTCGTCCGACACCAAGGGCGCGTGCTCAGGCTGATTCAGATAAAGTTGATATTCGTTTGCACAATGTTATCTACAAAGCAATCGATGAAATCGAAACTGCTATGAAAGGTATGTTGGAACCAGAATATCAAGAAAAAGTTACTGGCCAAGTCGAGATCCGTGAAACTTATAAGGTTTCTAAGCTTGGAACTATCGGCGGTGGTTATGTAATGAATGGTTATATCCAACGTGATAGTGGTGTACGTGTGATCCGCGATGGCATCGTAATTTACGAAGGTAAATTAGCTAGTTTGAAACGCTTTAAAGATGATGTTAAGCAGGTCAAACAAGGATTTGAATGTGGTTTGATGATCGAAAAATATAATGATATTAAAGTTGGCGATCAAATCGAAGCTTATATCATGGAAGAAGTACCAGTTAACTAAAAAATAGTAATTGGATAAAATAGACTGACCTCAGTCAGCAGTTAAAGGAGGATAATGATGGCACAACAAATACGTGTTGGTCGTTTGGCGCAAGAAATTCAACGTGAAGTCAACGATATTTTACAAAAACGTGTGCGTGACCCACGGGTAACGGGTGTAACCATTACGGGCGTTGATGTGACTGGTGACTTACAGCATGCCACCATCTATTACAGCATCTTGTCCGATTTAGCTTCTGATCAGGAGAAAACTGCCAAGGGGCTTAAAAAAGCAACTGGTTTGATCAGAGGAGAACTTGGGCATAGGTTGAGTATCTATGTGACTCCAGAAATTGAATTTGAGCAGGATAAATCAGAACAATATGGTGAACATATTGATGAGCTGTTGCGTAAGTTGCATCAAGAGGAACAATAGATATACTGAAGATGTTTTGCGTAAAGTAAAGGACGTAAGTTGAATACTTTATTTTAAAACAGCTTCGGCAAAGTGCCGCTGCAAAACATTGTTTTGTGGCGGCTTTTTTAAAAAGTGTTAAATTATTCTTTGATTTTGAGGTTAGTTCAGGTAAATATTAGCGTAAAAGGTGAGGGGATTTTGATGGACGGGATTTTGCCATTATACAAGGAAAGAGGAATGACTAGTAACGACGCAGTTTTTAAATGTAGAAAAATTTTTAAAACTAGAAAAGTTGGTCATTCAGGAACGCTTGATCCTAATGTAGATGGAGTATTACCGATTTGTATTGGTCATGCAACAAAAGTGGTTAATTATATGATGGATTCTGGTAAAGTTTATCAAGGTGAGATCACGCTTGGCTTTTCGACTGAGACGGAAGACTTAGAAGGCAAAGTTATAGATAGAAAAGAAATTAAACAACAGATACCAACTGCTCAGATAGATGAAAAGATGCAGGAATTAACTGGAACTATGATCCAGATCCCGCCAATGTATTCGGCTATTAAAGTCAATGGGCGTCGTTTATACGATTACGCTCGACATAATGAACAGGTAAAGCGCCCCGAGCGAAAAATTACGGTTGATTATTTTAAACAGATCCGTCCAACGATTTTCGATCCTGAAACAGGACAACAGAAAATATTTTTTGAGGTTGGTTGCCAAAAAGGGACCTACGTACGTACTTTGGCCGTTGATTTGGGAAAAAAGCTTAATGTTCCAGCTGTCATGTCAGACTTGACACGATTAGAAAGTGGCGGTTTTTCACTTGAAGAGTCGATCAGTATTGAAAAGTTAGGTAAAATGGACGAAAAACAACTTGCACAAGTTTTACGTCCTGCTAGTCATGCTTTACGCAAATATACTAGCTATGAACTATCTGACGAGGAATGGAATTCTATTAAGAATGGCGGTTTTTTAATACCCCAAAATATGCATTATCGAAAAAAAGAAGTTCCGGAAGATAAGCTCGTTTTGTTTTACGAAAATCGTGCACGTTGTCTTTATTATTACAATGTATCTAAGAAAAGATATCAGCCGGAGCAAATGATCGACTTAGTGTGAAAGGAAAGTGGAAAATGCAAGTTATTAATTTATCTGAACCTTATAACAAGAATTTAATACCTGCTGGACCAGTTGTATTAGCCTTGGGTTTTTTTGACGGTGTTCATCGTGGTCATCAAAGGGTAATTAAAAAAGCCCAAGAAATAGCTCATAAAAAGGATGCTCAGTTGGCAGTTATGACTTTTGACCGTTATCCTAAAATAGCTTACAAAAGCCTAGATCCAACGCAGGTCCGTTATTTAACGCTTTTGGATCGTAAATTAGAGTTATTTGCAGAAATTGGTGTTGATATTACCTATGTAGTGGAGTTTAATCAAAACCTAGTGCCAATGAGCCCACAGGATTTCGTAGATAAATATATCTTTGATTTGCATGTAGTAACAGCAGTAGCTGGTTTTGACTTTACTTATGGTAAAGCTTCAATTGCAAATATGCAGATGTTGCCACAGTATGCGAATGGGCGCTTTGACGTATATGAGGTACCAGAATTACAAGAAAGTGCAGAAAAAGTTGGGTCTACTCAGATCAAGAGTGCCTTAGATCATGGAGAAATTGAAAAAGTTAATAACTTATTGGGATACCCATTTGAAATTTCAGGGATAGTTGTTCATGGTGAAGCAAGAGGTCGTCAACTTGGTTTCCCGACGATCAATGTGAAAAGTGGTAAACAACAAAAGCTTCCTACCGTAGGAGTGTACGCTGTGAAAGTTGAAATTGATCATAACTGGTTTGATGGTATGGCTTCAGTTAGTCGAAATGAAACTTTTGGGCCTGATCGTTTGATCACAGTTGAAATTAATTTATTTGACGTACAAGCTGACTTTTATGACAAAAAAGTGCGTGTCCAATGGTTTAAATATTTACGGCCATCTGTCAAATTCTCAGGTGCAGCAGAATTAGTTGACCAAATGAAAAAAGATGAAAAAAATTCTAGAGCAATTTTAAAGAAAAAATGTCCAATAGAGGCATTAAAATAGGCTTTTATGTCTTTCTGAAAAACTTTCAAAAAACATTGACTTTCCTTGACGTTTCGACAGATGTCGTGTATATTAATAATTGACTTAGCACTCAGGTGTGTTAAGTGCTAAAAAGAGGTGATTGTGATGTTAACAGAAAGACAATTACTGATTTTGGAGACGATTATCCAGGACTACGCGAATGTTGGTCAGCCGATCGGTTCTAAGAAGCTACAAGAACAGTTACCTGTTCATGTTAGTTCGGCTACGATCAGGAATGAGATGGCTGTTTTAGAGCGTGCCGGTTACATTATGAAGGAACATTCAAGTTCTGGACGCGTCCCATCATTAAGTGGCTATCGTTATTATATTGATAATATCGTCAAGCCAACTCAATTAGATCAAAAAGCACTCGGCGTTATCCGAAATGCTTTAGCAAATAATTTTTCTAAAGTCGATGAGATCATTGCAATGTCCGCTAGACTTTTATCTCGCATGACTGACTATACAGCAATTTCATTAAAACCTGGCTCAAAAGATGTTAAACTTGAAGGTTTTAGGTTAGTTCCTTTAGGAAGTTCGCAAGTTATGTTGATCATGGTAACGAGTGATGGCACAGTTGAAAGTCAAATATACAATGTTCCAGTGGGGATACATGGTGATCAATTAGAAGCTGTTGTTCGTTTGATCAATGAGGAAGTTGTTGGCTTGCCAATTGACGAAGTGAGTGCCAAATTGCAGCTAAATGCCCCAAAATTACGTAAATATTTACGTGGGTCGATCAGTTTACTTGATGTTTTCGATAATGTTTTGGGCAAAGCCGTGCACCAGCAAGTCTTCGTTGACGGAAAGAAAAATTTGCTAAACTATTTAACTAACGATAATATTGAACAGGTTAAATCAGTTTATAGTCTAGTTGATCATGGTTCTGGTTTAGATGAACTTCTGAAAACTAACCGTGATTTTGCTGTTATCATTGGCGATGAATTATCCGACAATCTATTAAGCGATTATAGTTTGATCTCGGCTAAATATCATGATGGTAACAACGGCGAGGGATTAATTGCTATTTTAGGCCCAACCAACATGCAATATTCCAAGGTCTTGGGTTTAGTTGATGCGCTTCGATTTGAATTATCGCAACGACTCAGCAATTATTATCGTGACTTTAATGAATAAAGAAAAGGGGTGTTGATTTGGCCGACGAAAAAAATATGAATGAAAAGGCAGAAGCAAAAGAGCAAGAAGATACAACTGCCAAAAGTTCAAAACAAGAAGATCCTAAGCAAGATGCTTCAGAAGAAAAGGTAGATCCACAACAGGCTAAAATTGATGAACTGTCCAAAAAACTTGAAGAATCAGAAGATAAGTATTTGCGGGCACAAGCTGAAATTGCTAACACACAAAATAGATATCAAAAAGAGCAAGAGCGTTTGTTGAAATACAAAGGCCAAGATATTGCTAAAGCTATTTTGCCAGCAGTTGACAATTTGAATCGTGCGTTGGATATCGAGGTTGATGATGAAAATTCTCAGCAATTGAAAAAAGGCGTCGAAATGGTTGCCAATGATATCCAAAGTGCGTTATCAAATAACGATGTTGTTAAAATGGATGCTTTAAATAAAAAATTCGATCCTAATTTTCACCAGGCTGTTAAGACAGTTCCAGTAGAAAAGGGACAAGAATCTGATACGATCGTTGAGGTATATCAAGAAGGTTATATGCTTAAAGATCGTGTTTTAAGGCCTGCAATGGTCGTCGTTGCACAGTAAATTTGTTAAATACTATTAATAAAATTAATTTTTAAGAGAGGTAGAATTGTATGTCAAAAGTTATTGGTATTGATTTAGGGACCACAAACTCTGCAGTTGCTGTTCTTGAAGGTAAAGACCCAAAGATCATCACAAATCCCGAAGGAAATCGGACAACACCATCTGTAGTTGCGTTTAAAGATGGTGAAACACAAGTCGGTGAAGTTGCTAAGCGTCAGGCTATTACAAATCCTGATACTGTTTCTTCGATCAAGAGTCATATGGGTGAAGCTAATTATAAAGTTTCAGCAAATGGCAAAGATTATACACCACAAGAAGTTTCCGCAATGATCTTACAACATATAAAAGAATATGCTGAATCATATTTGGGCGAATCAGTAACACAGGCTGTTATTACAGTGCCAGCTTACTTTAATGACTCACAACGTCAAGCAACTAAAGATGCTGGTAAGATTGCTGGATTAAAGGTAGAAAGAATTGTTAACGAACCAACAGCTGCTGCTTTGGCTTATGGTTTGGATAAGACAGATAAAGACGAAAAAATCATGGTTTATGACCTTGGTGGTGGTACTTTTGATGTTTC
>DXAP01000139.1 GCA_019116985.1 Candidatus Ligilactobacillus excrementavium
GATCTTATTAGCTACTGTTGCTTTAGGGATCGTCATCAGTGTCTTAAAGGAAAACGAATTACTTGGCAAGAAAATCGGACAAACGATTTTGTTATTTGCTGTTTTAGGTGAAGTCATCCCTCTAATAGCCTTAACTGTTTACACTTCCGTTAAAAGTGGTCACGTTGGTACCTTATGGCTGATCTCGCTCGTCTTTTTGGCCGCGGCCTTTTTACTTTTCCGTTTCCGTAATTTCTTTACTCACTTTCAAAAGTATACCAAATCCACGACACAATTAGATATGCGTTTTGCTTTTTTAGTCATAATCGTTTTAGTTGTTTTAGCTGAAACAGTTGGTGCTGAAAATATTTTAGGTGCCTTTTTAGCGGGGATCGTCATCAAGCTTTTAGAACCCGAAGAAACGACCCAACAAAAACTTGACGCCATGGGTTACGGTTTTTTGATCCCTTTTTATTTTATTTTAACTGGTGCCAAGCTCGACTTACCAGGTCTGTTAAGTTCGAAGACTACGCTCGTGTTGATCCCGTTACTATTAGTAGCATTCTTTATCACTAAATTACCGGCCTACTTTGGTTTCAAAGCCTTATTTGGCAAAACCAACTCATTTGCCGCTACCATGTTGTCAGAAACAACGATCACTTTGATCTTGGCTGCCACAACTGTTGCACAAAATATTGGTGCAATGTCTGCCGCCCAAAGTGGTGCGTTTATCATTGCAGGTATCCTAACATGTCTACTCGGACCATTATTTTTCAAACGGATCTACCATCCCGAACATGAACCTGCTGTCAAAACTTCTGTGCACTTGATTGGTGCAAGCTTGACCGCTGTTAATGCAGCTCACGGCTTACCCGATGACTGGTATTCGATCAAAATGTACACCGATAATCAAGGACGTTATGATGCTTACAAAGGTGTCACTGACATTACTTATCTTGATAGTATGGAACCAGAAAAATTGATCAAAGAAGAAATTTTTGATACAGACGTACTGGTTTTGGCCCACCGTTTGGCAAAAGATAACTATGACTTAGCACTGGCTGCTAAAAAATACGGCGTCCCACGGGTCTTATTACGCTTAGATACTCAAGATCCAGATGAAGCACAAAAAATGAAGGCTGAACTCGAAAAGAAAAATATCGAGTTCTTCAGTACTTTCACGACTGGTGTTGGTGTCTTACGTGCCGCTATTCAATCACCAGAACTCTTACGCTTATTAACATCTACAGATGCTGAGATCTTCGAAATTCGTTTAACAAATTCGATTTATTCTGGGATCGAACTATCCGAATTACCGGAGATCCAAAACATCGTGATCAGTCGGATCGTGCGCGACCAGCAATTCTTACCGCCCAGAGGCAACACTCAGTTACAGTTAGGCGACCATCTCTTGCTTTCCGGAAGTCGAAAAGATGTGGCCAACCTACGTCAGCTGCTAAACAATCAAAACTCAGTCGAAGCGTAAATCAGTACGTATAAGAGCTTGATCTGTTGTATACTAGAGATATCAACACTGTAGAAGGAGGAATTCTATAATGTCTTTTTCTGTATATCTTGTGCGTCATGGAGAAACTTATCTCAACTTGTATAACCGGATGCAAGGGTGGTGTGATTCACCACTTACGCAAAAAGGAATCAACGACGCACACTCTGCTGGGAAACGTTTGACTAACAAGCACTTTGACTACGCCTTTCACAGCGATACAATGCGTACCAAAAGAACATGCGAATACCTATTAGGAGAAAATCAGGCGACTGATACTGATTTAAAGCCCAAAGAACTACGGAACTTCCGTGAGCAAAGTTTTGGCTATTTTGAAGGCTCCGATGCTAGCCAAGCTTGGACTATGATCGGAGCTAAACACAACTGTCATTCATTCAAAGACGTTGTAGAAAACTACTCTTTGGTAGAAACACGCGACTTCATGAAAGAAGCTGATCCATTTGGTGACGCAGAAGACGACGCTGAATTCTGGAGCCGGGTCAAGATCGGCTTTGATTATTTGCGTGATAAGATCCCAGATGGCAAAAACGTGCTAGTTGTCAGCCATGCCATGACGATCAGGAGTATCGCTAATTTGTTCGACGAAAAGACACCGTTATTCCCAGACCCTGATAACGGATCGGTCACTAAACTGACCGTAGATGGGCACAATTTCACGGTCGATTACTATAATCAAACAGCTGAAGATTTCGATTACTAAGAGATTTGAAAGTAAGGAGTAGAAATTATGTCATTTAACATTTACCTAGTCAGACACGGACAAACGATCTTGAATCGTTATAACAGAATGCAAGGCTGGTGTGATTCACCATTGACACCAAAGGGCATGCAAGATGGGCATATGGCGGGACATCACCTGAGCCATATCAATTTCGCCCATGCTTTTCACAGTGACACCACTCGTGCAGAAAAAACATGCCATTTCTTGTTGCAAGAAAACGTGGCTTCCCCGGAGTTACCAGAACCAGCGGAACTCCCAGCTTTTCGGGAACAAAGCTACGGTTACTACGAGGGAAGCGACTCCGACCAAGCTTGGTTAATGATCGGCGCATCACATGGCTGCCGTTCATTTCATGAAATGGCTGCAAAATATTCAATGGATGACACCAAGGACTTCACCAAAGAAGCTGATCCTTTCCATAACGCAGAAAATGCCAAAGAATATTGGAAGCGTGTCGATGCAGGCTTTGATTATTTGAAGTCCATTGCACGTGATGGTGACAATATTTTAGTTGTTAGTCATGGTACAACGATCAGAAGTATTGCAGCGCGTTTTGACAGCAACGTTGATCAAACCATCGGACCTAAAAACGGTTCCGTGACAAAATTAGTCATGGACAGAGATGATGTCAAAGTCGACTACTTTAATCAAGTCGATGATGACGCTAATTACTAAAAGAAAAATCGGGTAGGAGATAGTTCACACTATCGACCTCCCACACCACCGTACGTACGGAACCGTATACGGCGGTTCAACAACTTAAGCCTTTGCTTGAATAGACTGGTACAGTTTGGACAGATTTATTAGCCC
>DXAP01000140.1 GCA_019116985.1 Candidatus Ligilactobacillus excrementavium
TGGTCAAGCGCAAGGGTCAACTAAACTTTATATCCGCGCCGACCGCTTTGCTAAAACCTTGACTAAGGAAGATGATTTCAAAGTTGATTTGGAATCCAAGACAGTTTCATTAACTGAACAAGGTATTCAGAAAGGTGAAAAGTATTTTGGCTTGACCAACTTGTTTGATCCGGATAATACGGCTTTAAACCATCATTTGGATAATGCATTGCGGGCGAACTACATTATGATCAAAGATAAAGATTATGTGGTTCGTGATGGTGAGGTTTTGATCGTTGATCAGTTTACTGGTCGTATCATGGATGGGCGTCGTTATTCTGATGGTTTGCATCAGGCTATCGAAGCTAAAGAACGTGTCAAGATCGAAGAAGAAACAAAAACAATGGCTAATATTACCTACCAGAACTTCTTTAGAATGTACAAGAAGTTAGCCGGTATGACAGGTACAGCTAAAACTGAACAAGAAGAATTCCGTGAGATCTATAATATGGAAGTCATTGGGATCCCGACTAACAAGCCGGTTATTCGTGATGATCGTCCTGATTTGTTATATCCAACACTGGTCAGCAAATTTAATGCGGTCGTTGAAGACATTAAAGCGCGACATGAGTCGGGGCAACCGATCTTGGTCGGTACAGTAGCTGTTGAAACTTCTGAATATTTATCCTCGCTTTTGGATAAAGCAGGCGTTCCCCATGCTGTTTTGAACGCTAAAAACAATGCTAAGGAAGCTGATATCATCACAAGTGCCGGTCAACGCGGCGCTGTTACGATCGCCACTAATATGGCTGGTCGTGGTACTGATATTAAATTAGGACCTGGTGTGACTGATGTAGGTGGTTTAGCGGTAATTGGTACTGAACGTCATGAGTCACGGCGTATTGATAACCAGTTACGTGGTCGTTCTGGTCGACAAGGTGATCCTGGTGTAACACAATTTTATCTTTCATTGGAAGATGATTTGATGTTACGTTTTGGTTCTGACCGGATCAAGGACCTCTTACATCGAATGAAAGTTGAAGACGATGATGCGATCATTCAATCACGAATGATCTCTAAGCAGGTTGAATCTGCACAAAAACGTGTTGAAGGTAATAACTATGATACACGTAAGCAAGTTTTGCAATACGATGATGTAATGCGGGCACAACGCGAAGTTATCTACGCTCAACGTCAGCAAGTGATCATGGAAGAAAGTTCTTTGAAGCATGTGATCATGCCAATGATCCAGCGAACTGTGAAGCATACAGTTCAGATGCATACGCAAGGTGAGAAAAAAGATTGGGACTTGCAAGCGATCGTTGATTTTGCAATTGCGGTGATGGTCAATGAAGATAGTATTTCAGTCAATGACCTGGCAGGTAAAAAACCCGAAGAAATCATTGATTATTTGATGTCACGAGCTGAGGCTAACTATCATATGAAAGAAAAACAACTCTATGATCCAAGTCAGATCTTGGAATTTGAAAAAGTTGTTATCTTACGAGTGGTTGATTCTCGTTGGACCGATCATATCGATGAAATGGATCAATTACGTCAATCGATCGGTTTGCGTGGTTACGGCCAGTTGAACCCATTGGTTGAATACCAATCTGATGGTTATCGGATGTTTGAAGAAATGGTTGGTAATATCGAATATGATGTTACTCGTCTCTTCTTGAAAGCCGAGATCCGTCAAAATATCAAGCGTTAATAAGTCTAAAACGGGCGGACTACTACGAAAATGGCAGTTTATCGTCCGTTTTTTATGGAATAGTTATTTGAAAAAAATTTTTGAACATAGAATTCAAAAATTTCAGGTGACTTTTTAGATTGAGGAGGAAGAAAAATGGAATTTAGCGATTATAGTCGTGAAATTGAACATTTGAAAAAACAACTCACAGACTTTAGGGGGTCTCTTTGACCTCGAAGGTTTGAAAGAATCAATTGCAGAAAATGAAATGAAAATGTCTGATCCAAAGTTTTGGAATGATAGTCAGCAAGCACAGGTCGTGATCGATGAAAACAATGTTTTAAAAACAAAGTATGATAATTTTCATTCATTGGAAGAAAGTATTGAAGACCTGCAAGTTTTGCTTGAATTGGCAGAGGCTGATCCTAGTGACCAGGAAATTGCCAATGATTTATCTAATAAATATGAAGCTGTTCAAAAACAAATGGAACAATACCAGTTGACTTTACTTTTTAATGGTCAATATGATAAAAATAATGCCATTCTGGAAATACATCCAGGTGCCGGTGGAACTGAGTCACAAGACTGGGGTTCGATGCTGTTACGGATGTACGATCGTTGGGCAGAACAACATGACTTTAAAGTTGAAACAGTTGATTATCAAGAAGGTGAAGAAGCTGGGATCAAGAGTGTAACATTAATGATCTCTGGGGCTAATGCGTATGGTTATTTACGTAGTGAAAAAGGTGTCCATCGTTTAGTCCGAATCTCACCGTTTGATTCTGCAGGCCGGCGTCATACTTCATTTGCTTCGGTCAATGTGATGCCTGAGTTATCAGATGATGTAGAAGTTGATTTACGGCCAGAAGATATTAAAATGGAAGTTTTTCGTTCTTCTGGTGCCGGTGGTCAGCATATTAATAAAACATCTTCTGCGGTACGTTTGATCCATATACCGACGGGACTTGTTACTTCTAGCCAGGCTCAACGTTCACAGTTTCAAAATAAGGCAACTGCTGAAAAGATGATGAAGTCTAAATTATACCAAATGGAAATGGAAAAAAAGGAACAAGAACGAGCTAAGATCCAAGGCGAACAGCTGGAAATTGGCTGGGGGTCACAGATTCGTTCATATGTGTTCCATCCATATTCGATGGTCAAAGATCACCGCACAAACCATGAAACGGGAAATATTCAGGCAGTCATGGATGGGGAGTTGGACCCTTTTATTAATTCGTATTTACAATGGAAATTGCAGCAAGATAATCCACAATAAATAATGATATCCAAAAAAGCTGGGACATAACTAGCTGTGCGATCTTAAAAGGGCCGCTGATCTAACCATTTAATGGGATAGATCAGCGGCCCTTAAACGTGTTCCAAAACATCTTTTGGCTCACTCCTTTTTTCGCAATCTTTTTGTAACAATAATGTTCTGTTAATTGAATATTAAGTAATGTTATACTAAATAAAGTATGAAAAATATTTTGGAGGAAAAGTTCTCTTGATCGAATTTAAAAATGTAGTGAAAGATTACGGCAATGATGTACTTGGCGCCGACCGCTTATCTGTGCGGATCGACCAGGGCGAATTTGTCTATGTTGTAGGCCCTAGTGGGGCAGGTAAAACCACTTTTATTAAGTTAATGTATCATGAAGTAGGTGCTACTTCTGGCGAAATACGTGTTAATGATTATGATGTAAGTTCTATTACAAATAAAGAGGTTCCTTTTTTGCGTCGCGAACTAGGGGTCGTTTTTCAGGACTTTAAATTATTGCCACGTCTCACAATTTTTGAAAATATTGCCTATGCCTTACAGGTAATTGAAAAGAAACCAGAAGAAGTTGAAAAACGAGTGAATGAGGTCTTAAAACAAGTTGGTTTAAAAGATAAGGCCCAAAACTTCCCCAATGAGATTTCTGGTGGGGAGCAACAACGTGTGGCTATTGCGCGCGCGATGGCTAATCGTCCTGGTATTTTAATTGCCGATGAGCCTACCGGTAACTTGGACCCTGATACGTCTGAGGAAATTATGGAAATTTTAGAAAAAATCAATCAAGATGGCACAACTATCGTGATGGCAACTCATAATAGTAATATGGTTAATGAACATAAACATCGAGTATTAGAAATCTCTGCCGGAAAGATTATTCGTGATCAAGAAGGGGGAGGTTACGAAAATGAGTAAGTTAACTTTGAAGCGTCATTTAACCGAAAGCTTGCGAAACTTAAAACGAAATGGTTGGATGACAACAGCAGCGATTGCCGCTGTAACTGTCACTTTACTGTTAGTTGGGGTCTTACTTTCGATCTTACTGAATGTTAATAAGGTTGCTAATGACGTACAAAATGATGTTGAGGTCCGTGTTTTCATTGACCGTAAAACAACTGATAAACAACAGCAGGATTTAAAGAAGAAACTTTCTAATATTGATGGTGTCGATAGTATTAGTTTTTCTAGTCGTAAAAAAGAATTAAACAATGTTGTTGGAGAATATGGTAAGGAATTCCGTTTGTTCTCAGGCGATGATAACCCACTTTATGACGTGTATGTCGTTAAGACGAATGCACCTAAAGATACGATCAATGTTGCCAAGACGGCTGAAAAGTACCGCCATGTTTATCAAGCCCAATATGGTGGAGCATCAGCGAAGAAGCTCTTCAATGTTGTTTCGGGGATCAGACGTTGGGGAATGATCATTAGTGTCTTGCTTTTATTTGTGGCTGTCTTTTTAATTTCAAATACGATCAGGCTGACCATCTTATCAAGGAGTAATGAAATTTCGATCATGAGATTAGTTGGTGCAACAAACAGTTATATCAGGTGGCCATTCATTTTGGAAGGGGCATGGACTGGTTTGTTCGGCTCAATTATTCCGATTTTGGTCGTTGATTTTAGTTATGGCTGGATGTACAATGTCGTTTCTCAGTCACTACAAAGTACCAATATGTCATTATTAACACCGCATACTTTCTTAGTGGAAATTGATCTCTTGTTAGCTTTGATCGGTATTGGTATTGGGGCTTTAGGTGCTGCGTTGTCGATGGGACGCTTCTTAAAACTAAAAAATTAAATATAATTCTGAAAACTTGGTTTTGTTATAATAACGAGCTAAGTTTTTTTGTTATTGCTTTAAAAAAGTTGACCGATCATGGGGATACTTTTTTGTTTTCATTAGCTGATATTGATATACTGAGAACATAATATTTGATGCAGGAGGCTTGATCGTGGAATTCTGGCAGATTATTTTAACTTATTTAATGCAGCCTTTAATTTGGCTGGGGCTCATAATGGCAGTTGTTATATACCGACAACGTATTTCTAAAGAAAGACGTTTTTTTAGGATAGCTATCGACCGGGATTTTTATGAAGGCCGGCACTTTTTAAAAACTGCTTTTTTTGGTTTATTGATAGGCGGGGCAATTTCTTTAGCAGCTGGATTAATGTTAACTACTGGCTCGATAGCGCTAATTGAAATAGTCGGGATCATTGTAGTAATTTTATTGCCATTTTTTGATTTAAGTTTAATTGGGCTATGGCTTTCAGCTACGGGGATCAGTGTCTTAAATCTTGCTGGTATTAGTGATTTTTCGATCGGCAAGATGTCTTTTTCATTTGACGGAAAAATGTTACCAGCCAGTGTTTTATTGCTATTAGGGATCTTTTTTTTGATCAGATCATTTTTGTTACATTATAAGAAGAATACTTGGTTTACACCGCGAATAAAGGGGGGCAAAAGAGGGCGACGAGTTGCATACTACAATTGGAAGGAATTTAGTGTGATCCCGTTGATTATTTTGTTTCCAGCTGATACGTTTCAAAGCTCATGGAGTTATTGGCCAGTCTTTTCATTTAATGGTCGTTCATTTGGCATAATGATCTTGCCTTTATTGATCGCTGCAGCTTTACGTGTCTTTAAAGAAGAGCCACAAGTGATTTTGAGTAGATTTTATAAGCAGTCCTTGATATTAAGCATACTAAGTGTAGTCTTGGCAGTTTTCGGACTCTTTTATCCTGTGGTTGGCTTAGTGGGAATTGTTATTGTCGGAATTTTGGCTGTTTACTATTATTTTCAACGGAAACACATCGATGAAAAAGGGCAAAGATGGTACGTAGAAACCAATGATGGTGTGCGTGTGATCGCTGTGATGCCTAATACTCCTGCTGCAAAAATGGGGATCCAAAAAGGGGATACGATCTTAGACTGTAATAAGGAAGTTGTTAGAAATGAGCCTGAATTATATGCTGCTTTACAAAAAAACTCTGCTTATTGTCATTTGAAAATTAGAACGTTTGAAGGAGACCTTAAAATTACGGAAAGTGCGATTTATGCGGATGCTCCACATGAAATTGGCTTAATATTATTTCAATGAAAGAAGGAGAGCTGAATTGAAAAAAGTCTTAGTTGTTGATGATGATCAAGCTATTTTAACTTTATTAAAATATAACTTAACCAAAGAAGGGTATGAGGTTGAAACTGCAATTGATGGGCAAGAGGCTTTAGATACGGCATTGTCTGTTTCTTTTGATTTTATTTTATTAGATATTATGTTACCCAAATTAGATGGGATCGAAGTTACTAAGAAATTACGACAGGAAAAAGTCGCAACTCCAATTATTATGCTTACAGCGCGTGACGAAGAAACTGATAAAATCATCGGGCTTGAATTGGGTGCTGATGATTATATTACTAAGCCATTTTCACCACGAGAAGTTATTGCACGACTTAAAGCAATTGGCAGACGTGTAACTCCAGCCAATGAACATGCACAAAGCGATGATTTACAAAAAAACGAGGAGCTGTATACCTTTCAAGATTTTTCCATTGATCTAACGAACTATACAGTTACCGTTGGTGACCAAAAAATTTCACTAACACCTAAAGAGTTCGAACTATTGGCCTATTTTGTAAAACGTCCGGATCGTGTTTTAAGTCGAGAGAATCTCTTGAACGGTGTTTGGGGTTATGACTACGTGGGGCAAACGAGGATGGTTGACATGCATGTTAGTCATTTACGTGAAAAAATTGAGAAAGATCCGAGTCATCCGACTAACATACAAACCGTGCGTGGTTTCGGGTACAAGTTTGAAGGAAAACTAGATGAAAGTTAGACAGATCTTGCGACGCCTATTATTAGCAGTAGTAGTCGTCTTTTTGACAGTTTTGCTTTATGTAAAATATTCAGGGGTTACCTTCGGGGTTGCTGTTACCCAGTTACATCTATTTTGGTTAGCACTAGCTGTGTCATTACTCTTTATCTTGATCTTAATACTTGAATATATGGAAAAAAGACATGAAAAAAAATTATTGCGACTTTTTATAAAAAAATTAAGTGAGGTCACAGAAGGTCAGAAAAGCGGTCATGTGCTTGTTTCTAAAAAAGATGAATTGTATGAATTGGGTCAATCAGTTAATGAGGTCCAAAGCGTGATGCAAAGGCTCTCTAAAGACTATAATCGCCAAAAAAGAGGTTACTTTGGTTTGTTGGAGTATGTACCGATCGGTGTCATGGTGATCGATCAGGATCGAGAAATTTATTTAAGTAATCACCATTTAAACGACATCATGGGCCAAGAATTAGAACTGCGGCATGAATTATATTACACGGCACTGGCAGAATTTGATATTGTTAAAATCGTTGAGGAAACGTATCGTACTAAAGAAGACCAACATGCAGAAATAAAAATTAATTTGGCTGATGCCACTAAGATATTAGCTGTCAATGTAGTTTATATCCCAGTCAGTTCACATCACTTTTTTGTGATGTTATTAGTCAACGATATTACTGAACGCAAACAAATCGAACGGATGCAAAATGATTTTGTCAGCAACGTTAGTCATGAATTGAAAACACCAGTTACATCGATCGCTGGCTTTAGTGAAACTTTGAAAAACGGTGCTTTGAAAGACCCTCAAGCTGCAAGTCAGTTTGTTGATATAATACATCAGCAAAGTCTGCGTTTAACTGATCTGATCAACGATATTTTATCTTTGTCACGGATCGGGCCTAATATGAGCCTTGACTTTAAGCAAGTTCAAGTTCGCCAGTTGGTACAGGAATGTGTTCAGCCTTATGAAACGATGTTAAATGACCGCCAATTAACTTTTGTTGATCAGGTTTCACCCAACTTAAAGGTTCAAGCTGATGCCAACAAGCTTAAATATATAATGAGTAATCTGATTCAAAATGCGATCAGATATAATAATGTTGGTGGGAAAGTTACTGTTTTGGCAAAAGCTAATGAATCTACTTGGCAATTTCAGGTCAAAGATACTGGGATCGGTATGACAGTAGAACAGCAGAGCCGTATCTTTGAAAGATTTTATCGGGCAGATACGTCTAGAAGCAAAGAAGTTGAAGGTACCGGTCTAGGATTGGCAATTGTTCAAGAATACGTTGAATTTTTATCTGGGCAGATAAAAGTTGATAGCCAATTGAATGTTGGAACGACTTTTACCGTGATCTTGCCGTCTTCCCAGGAAAATGACTAAGTATTTCTTAAATGTCTGGTTAAAAAAACACAAAGATTGCGGTGGTAATTATTACCATGTAAAATTATACTTGGAACATCTAAATTAAGATGTGATTTAAAATGAAAAGTTTTGAATATAAGTAAAGTATATATAAATTTCTGGAGGTATGTTTTTTGAAGAAAAAATTACGCCGGTCGTCAACTGATCGTTTTTTGGCGGGGGTTTGTGGTGGTTTTGCAGAATATTTTGGCATTCAAGCTAAATATGTTCGTATCGGCTATCTGGTATTTTCACTAATTTGCTCTATTATTCCACGCTTGGCTATTTTGCCAGTCGGGATCTATTTGATTTTATACTTGGCTATCCCACAAGAAACAGCAGGTGGAAATTGGTCTTCATTTTTCCAAAATGTTAATTCAAATAGGGCACAAAATACAAGAACACGATCACACACTAAACCAAATGATCGTAAAGTATTACATGATGCACACGAAAGGAAGAGCAATTGAATTTCATTAGACGTGTTTTGATCAATGCACTGATATTTGTCGCTATAGCTGGACTATTGCCTAATTATTTTCACGTTGCTAATTTATGGATCGCATTATTAGCGGCTGTGGTGTTAAGCTTATTAAATGCTTTTGTTAAGCCAGTCTTGGTTATTTTGTCATTACCGATCACTATGATAACTTTAGGTTTTTTCTATCTAGTAATTAATGCATTCATTTTAGAAATGACATCATTTTTTGTTGGTAGTGAGGTCTTTTATTTTTCTAGTTTCGGTAGCGCATTGCTCATTTCATTGATCATCAGTTTAGTTAACCTAGTTATTACTGATCGCTTTTCTGTTTAAACAATGTATAATGGTTGTAGAAAAGTAATTGGTATAGAATTTATTTGGAAAAGGATATAGCTATCTTTTTCTAATTCTACATAAGTCTAATTGGATGTATACGGGAGGTTTCAATTTGAATAAAGTCAGCGTGCAAGAGTTAGTCGATGAATGTGACTTAGTAGTATATAGTGGGGGCGTTAACTTAGATTCTCGCTACATTATGACTAGTGATATTTCGCGGCCAGGGCTAGAAATGACAGGATATTTTGATTATTATCCAGCAGAACGGATTCAACTGTTGGGAATGACTGAGATCTCTTATTCACATAAAATGAAAAAAAACGAGCGGGCTCGGATCATGGACAAAATGTGTGGTAAAAACACCCCTTGTTTTTTAGTTTCTCGTTTTTTACCTGTTCCGGTCGAATTGGAAGAAGCTGGTAAAAGGCATAATATTCCGATTTTAAGATCTAAGTTATCAACCACGCGTTTATCATCACGTTTGACTGATTTTTTGCAAGCTAAATTATCTGAGCGTCGTTCGGTGCATGGTGTACTAATGGACATTTATGGGTTAGGTGTTTTGATCACTGGTGATTCTGGTGTCGGTAAATCTGAAACGGCTTTGGAATTGATCAAACGTGGTCATCGCTTGATCGCGGATGATCGAGTCGAGATCTATCAACAAGATGAACGTACATTGGTTGGCGAAGCTCCAGAGATTTTGAACCACTTGCTTGAAATTCGCGGGGTTGGTATTATTGATGTTATGAATTTGTTTGGTGCTGGTTCAGTGCGCCAGAATACTAATATTTCTGTGATCGTTAATTTGGAAAATTGGTCTGCTGATAAGCAATACGATCGTTTAGGAAGTGGAGAACAAGAATATGAATTGTTTGGTGTTTCCTTGCCAAAAATCAATATTCCGGTTAAAGTTGGTCGAAATATGGCAATTATTATTGAGTCAGCTGCAATGAACTTCCGTGCCAAATCAATGGGGTATGATGCAACACAGAAATTTGAAGATAATTTAAATCGTTTGATCAAGAAAAATTCAGTTAATAAGTCCTGAATAATTCATATGTTTAACTGTTTCTTGTTTCGACATTAGTGTACTGCCATTTGTACCGCCTCACATTAAACACCTT
>DXAP01000141.1 GCA_019116985.1 Candidatus Ligilactobacillus excrementavium
GCAGATTTAGAAAAAATAGTGACCAAGTTGGAACAAGGAGATGTACCTTTAGAAGAAGCTTTAGATTCTTTTCAAAAGGGAGTAAAGTTAAGCAAGGAATTGCAGAAAACACTGGAAAATGCGGAAAAAACTCTGACAAAGGTAATCGATGAGAATGGTGAAGAAGAAATCTTTGAGCAAGGACAAGATGAAAATGAGCAATAAAAGTATTTCTGCTTTACAAGCAGGAGAAATAAATGAGCTAAATCAGCAAATGCAAAATCGAATAAAAAATCTCGACAATCAAAATGATTTACGTGATGCGATGATGTATTCAGTAATGGCTGGCGGGAAAAGAATCAGACCACTAATAGTTTTTGCTACTTGTTTAAGTTTAAATGAACCGATCTCACCAAGTACCTATATCGTTGCTGGAAGTTTAGAGTTCATTCATACGTACTCTTTGATCCATGATGATCTTCCTGAAATGGATAATGATGATCTACGTCGGGGTAAACCAACCAACCACAAAGTTTATGGACAGGCGATGGCTGTTTTGGCAGGGGATGCTTTGTTGACAGAAGCTTTTAGATGGCTTTCAGAAGTTCAAGTTTCAACTCAGCGGGGCTTAATGCTAGTTCATAAATTGTCCCAGGCAGCTGGTGCCTTAGGCATGGTCGATGGTCAAGCACGTGATATAAAAGGTGAAGGTCAACAACTAAACATAGAGCAATTAAAAGTCTTACATGCTGGGAAAACTGGCGCCCTGATCCGCTACGCTTTTGAAGCTGGTGGTGTCTTGGCAAATGCAACCGAAAAACAACAGCAGTTGCTAAGTAAGCTTGGTTCAGCATATGGATTAGCATTTCAAATTTATGATGACATCTTAGATGTGACCTCTAGCGAACAAGAAATGGGTAAGGCTGTGCATAAAGATAAATCAGAAAATAAGAACACATATCCAACTTTGCTCGGATTAAACGGGGCTAAAGAGTCATTGGCCTATACTTTAGATGAAGCTAGTGGTGTATTAGAGCAATTGAAAGATATCGGTGTTGAAACAAAGTTATTTGAAGAATTACTAGCATATTTTAGGATGTAAGGTAGAAAAATGAAAAAAGAACGGATCTATGTATTATTAGTAGAACAGGGTTTATTTGAAAGCTATGAACAAGCAAAAAGAGCTGTAATGGCTGGGGAGATCTTGGGAGAAAATGAGGAACGTTTGGATAAACCAGGAATGAAAATTGATTCAGCGGTGAAGCTTCATTTTAAAGGTACAAAAATGCCGTATGTCAGTCGGGGTGGTTTAAAGTTAGCTAAGGCTTTGAAAGTCTTTAAGATCGACTTAACTGGTCGGACCGTTTTAGATATTGGCTCGTCGACAGGTGGCTTTACTGACGTAGCTTTACAAAATCACGCGCGTTTGAGTTATGCTTTAGATGTTGGTACAAATCAACTTGCCTGGAAACTACGTCAGGATAAACGAGTAGTTGTCATGGAAAACACAAATTTTCGTTACAGTACTTTAGCCGATTTTTTGGAAGGACAACCGGATTTTGCTTCAATTGATGTTTCGTTTATTTCTTTGCGATTGATATTGCCAACATTGCATCAAATCTTGCAAACGGGGCAAGACGTTGTAGCGTTGATCAAACCCCAATTTGAAGCGGATCGAAAAAAAGTTGGTAAACATGGGATCGTTCGTGAAAAAGAAACCCATTTAGAAGTTTTGACAGATATTTTGGACTTTGCAAAAGAGACTGGCTATGATGTTAGTGGGCTTGATTTTTCTCCAATTACTGGTGGGACAGGTAATATTGAGTTTATTGCTCATTTTATTTCTTGCCCTGAAGGCCAAAAGGGACGTGATCTCTTACAAATTCCAGTTAGTGATATTGTCAAAAAAGCTCATCTAACTTTGCTGCATTAATTTTTCCAATGTTAACTTTTTAAAAAATAGAAATATTTGAAGTGTGGGGTAAGAAGATTACATGAAGAAGCATGAACGGCATAAATTATTAAAACAACTATTAGTGGAAAATACAGTTTATCGGCAAGAAGATCTAGTAAACTTATTGGCTCAGCGTGGAATTGAGGTCACACAGGCTACGATCTCACGGGATATCAAACAATTACAATTGATCAAAGTCCCGTTAAATGATGGCAGTTATCGTTATACACTACCTTCTGAAAAAGAAGTTGACACTACAATGAAATTAAAGAAAACTTTACAAGATGCCTTTGTTGATGCGGATGTTCATAATGAAATGTGTGTACTTAAAGTTCAACCTGGAAATGGTCCCACTATTTCAAGTTTGATCGAGCAAGTGGATTATCCTGAAATTTTTGCCTGCATCAGTGATGATGATACTGTGATGATTTTTAATCGCTCGATTAAAGGGGCGGTTAAAATTCAAGATGAGTTAGAAACAATGGCAAGTGAGAATTAAAAAATACGAGATCAGAGTTGTGAGAGCTCCACTTACCTACAAATGAATTTCATTGGAGGCGAAAGTATTTGTTAAGTAGTTTAACTATTAAAGATTTTGCAATTATTGATAAAATTCAAATTGACTTTCAACCTAAAATGACTGTGTTAACAGGTGAAACTGGGGCAGGGAAGTCGATCGTGATAGATGCTTTAGGACTATTAGCCGGCGGACGCGGCTCATCTGATTATATAAGAAAAGGTAAGAAAAAGGCTTTGTTACAGGCACTTTTTATCTTACCAGAAGATGCACGATCTTATCAGATACTAGATGAGATCGGTGTTAGTTATGATCATAATGGACTGATTTTACAACGAGAATTGTATCGTAATGGGCATAATATTTGCCGGATCAATGGTGAACTGGTGAATTTAGCTAATATGCGCAGAGTTGGTGAAACACTGATCGATATCCATGGGCAAAATGAGCATCAAGAATTAATGCACCCGGAAAAACATTTGTCCTTATTAGATAGTTTTGCTGACAAACAAATTGGTTCTTTAAAAGAAAATTATTATCAAAGTTATCAACGTTATCGGCAGGAGAAAGATAGCTTAGAAAAAAAAGAAAAAAATGAAAAAGAGTGGGCCCAACGCCTAGATATGCTACAGTTTCAAGTTCAAGAAATAGAAACTGCCCAATTACAAACAGATGAAGAAGAGCAGTTAACGGAAGAAAAATATCAGCTGGATAATTATCAAGCGATTCATGATGCTCTTGAAAATAGTTACCAGCTTTTGTCTGGTGAAGATATTGATGCGTTAGGTCAAGTTGGATCTGTAATGGAACAAATACAGCGTGTTTCAGAACTTTCATCTGATTTGGGACAAATTAGTCAACGCGTTACTGATGCATACTACGGTTTAGCTGATTCAGTGCATGAGATATCTAATCAACTTTCAACCATGGAGTGGGATGAGGATCGTTTAGACCAGATTGAACACCGACTTGAAGATATACATCAATTAAAAAGAAAGTATGGGAGTTCTATTCCTGAAATCTTGAGTTATTATCAGAAAATAAAGGCTGAGCTGAAAGATATGCAAAAAACTGGGGCCGACTCAGATGAACAAAAGGCTTATGTTGAACAGCTATTAAGGGAGTCTAAGCAATTAGCGCATAAGTTATCACAACAACGAAAAAAAGTGGCCGTGCAATTAGAAAAGGCAGTACACAAAGAATTAAAAGCTTTGTATATGGGAAAAGCAATTTTTAAAGTCAAATTTTTAGATAGTTCAAATGATGATTTGAATTCACAAGGAATGGATCAAGTTGAATTTTATATTCAAACTAACCCGGGTGAATCAATGGGTCCATTATCACGTATTGCCTCTGGTGGGGAGCTGTCTCGAATTATGTTGGCATTAAAGACGATTTTTGCTCAACGTCAAGGCGTAACTAGTATTATTTTCGATGAGGTCGATACAGGAGTAAGTGGCCGTGTTGCTCAAGCCATAGCTGAGAAAATTAGTTTGATCGCACAAAGTTCACAAGTTTTATGTATTACACATTTGCCTCAAGTAGCCGCTGTTAGTGACCATCATTATCTGGTAGAAAAGAAAATCCAAAAGGGACGGACAGAAACCAGTGTTAAGCAATTGGCACGTTTTGACAAAGTGGAAGAACTGGCTAGAATGCTTGCAGGAACTGAAATTACAGATCTTGCCCGCGAACATGCCGCAGAATTATTGAAATTGGGTCATCCATAATTATGCTTTTCAAGCAAAAAGCCAAATATTCAGCCACTTAGGGCTAGGAATACTTGGCTTTTTAATAAGTCTTTTAAGTTTAACTGATAAAATCTCTATATAGACCGACAACTTTACCTAAGACAGTCACTGAATCCAAAATGATCGGGGCCATTGTGTCATTTTCGGGTTGCAAACGGAAATGGTCTTTTTCTTTAAAGAATCGTTTGCAGGTTGCTTCATTATCGTCTGTCATTGCGATGATAATATCACCGTTATCTGCTGAACGTTGTTGTCTAACGATCACTTCATCCCCGTCAAGAATACCGACATTGATCATGCTTTCGCCCCTAATGGTTAGCATAAATAAATCCTGTGCGGAATCATAGTTCGGTGGTAAAGGAAAGTAGTCAGTGGTCTCTTGCACCGTTAAAATAGGATTACCAGCAGTAACAGTCCCTAAAACAGGGATCTTACTTGTCTTTGCTGATATTCCAAGTGCTTCCATTCCAGCAGTTGTAATTTCTAAAGCACGGGGTTTAGTTGGGTCTTTACGTATATAGCCGCGTTTTTCTAAACGTGCAATGTGTCCATGAACAGTTGATGTTGAAGAGAGATCGACCGCTTCACCGATTTCTCGGACAGTAGGTGGATAACCTTTCTCATGTACACATTCGTAGATGAATTTTAGCACGGAGATTTGTCGTTCTTCGATCATTTTTGACATCACGAACACCTCATTTATTTTTATAGCTTAAGCGTATCATAATAAGGGCCCTATTTCAAACTAATGTTCGGATGATATGCTTGAGTTTTTAAGATTAATTGTTTAAGATGTGTATATTAAGATAGAAAGAGAATTTTTATTAGGAAAGAGGCAAATAAATGGATAATGGTATCCCTCAAAATCTAATTGATAGGATCAATGAGTTAGCTAATAAGAAAAAGAAGACTGGGTTAACAGAAAAGGAACAAGAAGAGCAAAAACGTTTGCGTTCGACTTATTTGAGCATGTTTCGTGAAAGCTTTCGCAGTCAACTTGAAATGACTCAAGTTTATGATAAAAAAGGAAAAGAAGTTACACCAGATAAAGTAAAAAATATTCAAAGAAAGCGCGGTTTGCGTGACGACTAAAAATATTTACTAGCTAAAAATATGAAGAAGGTCGGGTATTTTATTATGACCTCTTTATTTTTTGTGTCTTATTGTGTAAACTTAATTAAGTAAGCAAAAGTTATGGAAGGGAGTAGTTGATGATGTCCACACCAGTTTGGATTTTTATCGTCATCATCGCATTAATTTTGGGGCTTGTTGGTGGCTTTTTTGGAGCTCGTAAATATATGGAAAGTTATTTGCAAAAGAACCCACCGATCAATGAACAAATGTTAAGACAAATGATGTTACAGATGGGCCAAAAGCCTTCAGAAAAGAAATTAAATCAAATGATGACATCCATGAAAGCTAATTATGGAAAGAAAAAATAAAGTCATTTTTAATTAAAAAAGCCGGGTAATTTACCCGACTTTTTGTTTAGCCTTATTTATTTGAGTGATTGGAAACATCCACATATTTGAAAGACGGATCGATCTGTTGATCAAGTTTCTCAAATTCAGTTTCCATTTGTGACAGAAGATCATTTTGATATTCCTCTGTCATTTTTGCTTTACGATCTGGATATATTGGCTCACCAAATGCAACTGTTACTGATTTACGTGTAAACAGTTGTTTAAAAGTTAAAGGACCCTGATAAACTGTTGGGACGATCGGTACACCTGAAAGCTTAGCAATTAAAGCGACACCGCCTTTCATTTCTTGTGAATGGCGTGTTCCAGAAGGAAACATAATTAATGAAATATCTCGTTTACGCAACCATTTAACGGGAGTTTTTACCGCCGAAGGTCCAGGATGTGTTCTGTCAACTGGAAAAGCATTTGCGTGCTTCAAAATAAAGCGTAAAATTGGATTTTTAAAGAGTTCTTTTTTTGCCATAAACGAAAATGGCTTAGGGGAAGCCGCGAGGGCAAAGTAGATCATGTCAAACCAAGCGCGGTGAGGCCCGACTATAATATAATTACCTTCAGGAAGTTTTTCCTTGTTAAGATAGTGGCTATTACCGTTGATGATCGCCACGATAACTCGTGCAACAACACGAATAAATGAGTAGAACATCGGGTGACATTCCTTTCTAAAAAATTAGTATCAAGAATAATATACATAGTTATTATAACAGTTGCAAGTTTGAATGGAAGAAAGTGTTTAAGTATGAAAAATGATATTCAGTTATTTCCAGGTGAAAGAATTGATGAACTTTATGCCAATGATATTAAAATTATTCAGAGTTCAGAAGTTTTTTCTTTTTCGCTAGATGCAGTTTTATTGGCGGATTTTACCCAGCCAGTATTAAAGAAAAAGGGTAGAATAGTTGATCTTTGTTCAGGCAACGGCGCAGTGGGGTTGTTTTTGGCTAAAAAAACTCGTGCACACATTACTCAAGTTGAAGTACAACCTCGATTAGCTGACATGGCCCAGCGAAGTATTTCACTAAATAAACTAAGTGAACAAGTTTCAACCTTGAATATTGATTTAAATGATATTTTAGGTCATCTTCCTAAAGATTCTATCGATACGATCACTTGTAATCCACCATATTTCGCAAATCAACCGACAAGTAAAAAAAATCCTAATCCTTATTTGGCCTTAGCTCGCCATGAAAGTTCGGCCTCTTTAGCGCAAATTATTTCCACTATCAGCGGTTTACTTAAAATGGGAGGAAAGATGTATATGGTCCATCGTCCTGATCGACTCCAAGAGATTTTTCGGTTATTGGATTCTTTAAGGCTTGTACCGAAAAGAATCCGACTTGTTTTTCCAAAAAAAGAACGTGAAGCCAATATGGTATTGATAGAAGCGATCAAAGATGGAAATCCAGGTGGGCTAAGGTTTGTACCTCCGATAGTAGTCTATGATGAAAATGATCAATATTTGCCGGAAGTTAGAAGGATTTTATATGGAACAGATTAAGCATTACTTTTTCTATGTTTTGTTATGTGCCGATCAGACATTATATGGTGGATTTACAATTGATTTAAAACGGAGGTTAAACCAACATAATGCAGGAACGGGTGCCAAATACACTAGAAATAAACGTCCTGTTAAAATGATCTATCATGAAGAATTCAACACTAAATCGGAGGCCTTAAAAGCTGAATATGCTTTTAAACATCAAACCCGGTCTAAAAAAGAACTTTTTTTATTAAAGCACGGAGTGGATCTGTCTAGTTTCGGTTAATTTGATCCGGATAGAAAATGATAATAATTAAAAATAAGAAATTTAATCCAGGTTTGTTATAATGTTTAACTATTTATCTGGTCAAATGTTATTGCAATTGAATCTATAATCATTTACAATAGAACAGGTGTCTTGTTGACGCTTAATTCACACTCTGTATGCTGGGTGAGTGGTGCTTGTTAAATAAGTTCTCACCAAATGAATACAGGGGAGGAAATAAAACTATATTCGGAGGTATTTAATAATGGCAGTTATTACTATGAAACAATTGCTTGAAGCTGGTGTTCATTTTGGACATCAAACACGTCGTTGGAACCCTAAGATGAAGAAGTATATCTTTACAGAACGTAACGGTATCTATATCATTGATTTGCAAAAAACAGTTAAGTTGATTGATAAAGCTTATAACTTTATGAAAGAAACAGCTGAAAATGATGGTGTTGTTCTTTTCGTTGGGACTAAAAAACAAGCTCAAGACTCCATCGAAGAAGAAGCAACACGTGCAGGTCAATACTATGTTAACCATCGTTGGTTAGGTGGTACTTTGACTAACTGGAATACTATCCAGTCACGTATTAAACGTTTGAAAGACTTAAAGAAGATGTCTGAAGACGGCACATTTGATATTTTGCCTAAGAAGGAAGCAGCTCAGTTGACCAAAGAAATGGAAAAACTGCAGAAATTCCTTGGCGGTATCGAAGATATGCCTCATATTCCAGATGCTGTCTTTATCGTTGATCCACGTAAGGAAAGAATTGCTGTTAAGGAAGCTCAAAAATTGAACATTCCGATCGTTGCCATGGTTGATACAAACGCTGATCCTGATGAGATCGACGTTAAGATCCCATCAAACGATGATGCAATTCGTGCCGTTCGTTTGATTACATCTAAGATGGCAGATGCTGTTATCGAAGCAAACCAGGGCGAAGAAAATGAACAAGTTACCGAAGAAACATTCGGCAAAAAAGATGAAAAAGTAGATTCCATCGAAGATATCGTTGAAGCAGTTGAAGGCAACAACGATCATAAAGATGCTGAATAGTTAATTTCAACTTAGGCTGTCTTAGATGTTGGGTAAGTTTGCCTAATGGTCTGAGGCAGCTTTTTTAAAGAAAATATTTATAAGGAGGCCATTAAGTTATGGCAAAGATTTCTGCTTCTCAAGTAAAAGAACTACGTGACACAACAGGTGTTGGTATGATGGATGCCAAAAAGGCATTAGTAGCAACAGAAGGCGATACTGCAAAGGCAATTGATTTCTTGCGTGAAAAAGGAATGGCTAAAGCTGCCAAAAAGAGTGGCAATGTTGCTGCAGAAGGTTTGGCAAATGTGTTAGTTTCAGGCAATTCTGCTGTTATCTTAGAAGTTAACGCTGAAACAGACTTTGTTGCTCAAAACGAAAAATTCCAAAACTTAGTAAAACATATTGGTGAAGTTTTGTTAGAAAACAAACCTGCTGATCTAGAAGCTGCTTTGGCTATTAAAACAGACAAAGGTACTTTAAACGATGAATTAGTTGAAGCTACACAAGTTATTGGTGAAAAAATCAGCTTGCGTCGTTTCCAAATTGTTGAAAAAGAAGATAATGACAATTTCGGAGCATACTTGCACATGGGCGGCGAAATCGCAACTTTAACTGTTGTTGAAGGTGCAGATGCTGAAACTGCCAAAGATGTTGCTATGCACGTTGCTGCTATCAACCCACAATTTGTTAACCGTGACGAAGTTCCTGCAGACCAGGTTGCTCATGAAAAAGAAGTTTTGACTGAAGAAGCTAAAAATGAAGGCAAACCAGAAAAAATTATTGAAAAAATGGTCACTGGTCGTTTGAACAAATACTTTGCTGAAATTACTTTAGATGATCAAGATTTTGTTAAAGATTCAGATCAAACTGTTGCTAAGTATGTTGCATCTAAGAATGGTAAAGTTAAGAGCTTTATTCGTTATGAAGTTGGCGAAGGTATGGAAAAGAAACAAGATGACTTTGCAGCTGACGTTATGAATCAAGTTAAGTAATTAGTTGCTAATAGCTTTAAATTGAAAACTAATTTTAATAATACACATATATGGTTGTGACTGTATATGTGTTTTTTTGGTACTTTGTCAAATAGTGTTGATGGTCCTAAGAACTCTATCTTTATGGTAGGGTTCTTTTTGTATACTTCAATAGCCAGGTTAAAGTGTTTGAGTGGGAGGCTGGTGCGTGTCCGGAGCGTAGCGAAACGGGCTCGCACCAGCCTCCCTAGAGTTAAACTAAGAAATTTTTTCTTAGGCATGGATCAATTTGATACGAATGAAGAAATGACTTAAGTTACTGAAGCCATAACAGTTGCGTTTAAGTTCCTTGATCTTACGATTGACTCCCTCTAACGGGCCGTTAGAGTAGTCATAGAGACAAGCGTTCCTGATTCCCAGATAGTTCTTTTGAATGGTCCTGATGACGGTATCCATTTCAGTGCTATTGGGGCGGTAGTTCATAACTAATTGTTGTAAAGCGGAACGGTCACGGTTGCGAATAAAAGTTAAAATTGTTTGATAAGTCTGATAGCTTTCGGCGAACTGTGGGAAATCCTTGAGCCCTAGATCGACCATGTTTTGGGAGGTCGTATATTCATTTAGACCACGATAATATTTGACCTGAGAACTCTCTAGTTGATCTTCAGCTAAGTGGAATAACCGCCAGTTACTTTTCAAAACTTTATAGGTGCGGTCATGGTGATCATTGATGCTTTTTAAAGCACGCAGACGTTCATGATCTAGAGCTCGGCCAGCTAATTGAACGATATGGAAACGGTCAAAAACAATCAGGGCATTGGGAAAAAGCTGGTGGATAAAAGTTTGATACTGAGCGTTCAGATCCATGGTCACGAGCTGGACTTTTTGTCGTTCACGGAGCGCATAAGTATTGTTAAAATAATCTTTGATCGTGCTGGAAAAACGATCCGGTAGTAAGGCGACCAGATCATGTGTTTTCGCATCAATGCAGATAAAAGAAAAGCGGTTCCTAGTCGCACGAAATTCATCAAAACTAAGCGCTGCCGGTAGCTCTTTAGGTGTCACGAAGGCCCGCTGGCCTTGATACAAGATCCGTTGGACCGAGGAAGCCGAGATCCCCACGATTTGACTGATTGTTTTAACCGGCAGCGCCTTTTTCGCTAAAGTCACGATCTCGTGGGCTGCTTGCCGCGTGATTGCGTGTTGAGCTGGAGCGAGCTGCGTTTGTGCGCTAAAAGTATGGTGACAAGCACGACATAGATAGCGCTGTTTACGTAAGTTCATCCGGAGCGGCTGTTCCCCTAAGCTAGGTAGTTTCATTTTGGTCAGACGAGTCCCGTTCCGGACGACGTTCGTGGAACCACAA
>DXAP01000142.1 GCA_019116985.1 Candidatus Ligilactobacillus excrementavium
ATTTTGTTAGCTAATTATACGATAATTACTGCTTAAATGATAGGAAACAAAATTCATCGCTAATTGTATACTAACTGCTTTAATAAATAGTCAATTTGGCAAATATGCGTTTATGCTGTGCACGGTAAAAATGAACCTTTTTAATTTAACACAACAGTTGTGTGTTTTGTGAAGGACATTTATATTCATTTGAACAGGATTAAGTCATTTTTATGCTTCTTTATTGGAAAAAATGAATATTTTTTGGATTAACCTGCATAAATAATCAAAAATGGGTTGAAATATGAAATAAAATACAGTATGCTTGTCAACATAGAAATTAAAGACAAGATAAAATTTAATAGATGAAAGAGGTTGTTGACCAATGAAAGGAAAAAAGAAAATTTACATATTACTAGCGTTTTTAGCAATCTTTTGTGTGATTTTGACTGCTTGCGGTAAAAAGGATGCTGATAATAGTGTGAAGGACATTAAGGATAAGAAAACTTTAGTTATGGGGACATCGGCAGATTATCCACCATTTGAATTCCCGATCGTACAGGACGGAAAAAAGAAAGTTGTTGGTTATGATGTATTCATTGCACAAAAAATTGCGGATAAATTAGGTGTTAAGCTTAAGGTCGTTAATACAGAATTCCCATCACTTGTTTCTGAATTGAAGAATAATAAAGTTGATATCGTTATGGCAGGGATGGTTTCAACTAAAGAACGTAAAAAACAGGTAGGTTTTTCAGACAGTTATTTCGAAGTGCAAAATCAAGCTTTAGTAAAAAAAGGCGAGGCTAATAAGTACAAGCAAAAAGGCACTGATTTTAAAAACAAGACCGTTGGTGTCCAACAAACAACAACCCAAGAAACGATCGCTAAAAAGCAAATGAAAGGTGCTAATGTCGTTTCTGAATCCAAAGTGCCTTCATTAACTACTGAGTTAAAGAAGGGTAAGCTAGATACAGTGGTCGTTGAAAATACGGTTGCTGCTGATTATGTCAAGAAATTCCCGAATGACTATGAAATTGCTCCAGCCAAGTTAGATACTCCTAAGGATCTCCAAAATATTAACATTGCCACAAGAAAATCAGACAAGAAATTAGACAAGAAAATCAATAAGATACTTGCTGATTTAAAGAAGAGTGGGGAATTAGACAAGATGTTGGATAAGGCACAAACTCTACAGTCAGAAAAAGAATAGGTTTGTAAATAGTTGTTTGCATGGAATTAGTCCAGCAAAACTGGGAAGACCTAAAAGACTATAGACCGTTCAAATATGAATGCTTTATAGTCTTTTTGTATATAGGTTGGATGTAAGATCAAGAAATTAAGACTTTGAAGTCTAATAAGATCACAATTGCGCTTAATGGTTTGGAGGAACAATATGTTTGATTTTTTAGGACAATACTATAAATTATTTTTACAAGGGACAGGATTAACGATCATCATCTCGATCATCGGTATTTTGTTAGGGATCGTTTTAGGGCTACTCTTAGTATTACTAAGAAGGTCTAGGTTTAAAGTTTTGCAGTATATTTCACGGATCTATGTTTCGATCGTTCGGGGAACTCCCTCAATGATCCAAGTTATGTTGATCTATTATTCACTATCGAAGGGCATAGAGATCTCGCAAGTCCAGGTGTTAGGATCAGGACTTGATCGGATAATTCCTGGTTCAATTGCTTTAGGTTTGAATTCAGCTGCGTATACGTCTGAAATTTTCCGTTCCGGTATTATTTCGGTGCCGACTGGACAAATGGAAGCAGGACTGTCCTTAGGAATGAGTGAAAAGACAGCTTTGTTTTCAATCGTTTTACCACAAGCAGTTCGGAACATTTTACCTGCTTTAGGCAATGAATTTATTACTTTGATCAAGGAATCTTCAGTTTTGTTTTATATCGGGGTACAAGAGGTTACTGCGCAGGCACTAGGTGTCGGCGGTACTTTATATGATTACATTGCGCCGCTACTGGTAGCTGCCTTGATTTATTGGATCTTGACTTCAGTGATGGCCTGGATCTTAGGGATTTTTGAAAAGAAAATGGGTAAAAAATATAGTATTACAGAACAAAATGGTTAGTAGTAAAGAGGAAGGCTTGGTTGCAACACAACCGAACGCAAGTTTTTAGAGGAGAAAATATATGGTAAAACCAGTCGCACGATTATTTCAGACTCCCGAAAAAAATATTATGGCTGAAATCGGTAAAACGGCCTCATTAATGGAAAATGTCATTGACCTTTCAATCGGAGATCCGGATATGACGACACCTAAACCACTTATTGATGCAACAACGCAGGCGATGTTGAATGGTAAAACACACTATACTGCATCGAATGGAGATCTTGAATATTTACAAGCAATCGTTAACTTTCATAATCAAAAGTTTGGTTCTAATTATAAACTGGAAAATGTTCGTGCAACTGATGGAGCGAGCCATGCAACTGACTTAGCTTTTGGTGCTTTACTTGATCCAGAAGATGAAGTGATTATTTTTTCACCTTATTTTTCTCCGTATAAAGTACAAGTCGAACAGTTCCATGCCACTCCAGTTTTTGTGACGTGCAAAGAAGAACATAACTTTGAACCACAAAAAGAAGATATTGAGGCTGCAATCACTAGTAAAACTAAGGTGATCTTAGTTAACTCTCCTAATAACCCGACCGGAGCAGTTTATGATAAGTCGACATTACAAGATATTGCTGATTTGGCAGAAAAATATGATCTGTATTTAATTGCTGACGAAGTATATTGGCCGTATGTTTTTAATGAGCATGAATTTACTCCGTTGGAAAATATGGCCCCAGATCGGACATTAGTGACAGGTTCACTGTCTAAAGTTTTTGCTATGACGGGTTTTCGGATCGGTTATTTGTTAGGGCCAACAGCAGTCGTTGATGCCGCAGGTTTATTAAATGAAGGAGTGGCCTACACTGCACCAAGTATGGCCCAATCTGCCGGTAGTTATGGTCTACAAAATGAAGAATCATTGAGTGCTCCGTTACAAGATGAATTCGGCAAACGGTTGGCTTATTTAGGTGAAGAATTAAACCGGTTATCCTGGGCCAAAACGATTCCTGTGGCAGGTAGTATTTACTTATTTTTAGATATTTCAGGTTCAGGCATGGATGATGTACAATTCAGTGATTATTTGTTAGAAAAAGCAGGTATTTTGGTAATTCCTGGGCAAGCATTTGGACAAGCAGGAAAGGGCTTTATTCGAATTGCTGCTACTCAAGGGATGGACCAATTACAAAAAGCGGTGGACGGATTTAAAAAGTTAGATTTTAGCAAGCATTAGGTTGTGAAATAAGGGAGGAATTTGTAAGTGATGAAACTATTGATGTTTAATTCATTAGAAGATGAAGTAGATGTGATCAAACAATGGGAAAAAGACCATCCGGGTATTAAAATCGATGCAAATCAGGAAACTATTACGCCTGAAACAGTTGATTTAGCCCAAGGGTACGATGGTGTGTTGACTCAGCAAGATAATTTGATCGATGATCCGGTAGTGTATCAAAAGCTCCATTCGTTTGGCATCAAACAAATTTCTTTACGAACAACTGGTTATGAAACGATCGATTTAAAAGAGGCGGCCGCTAATGATATTAAGATCACTAATGTTCCCGCTTATTCACCACGTTCGGTCTCTGAACTTGTTTTAGCGCACACTATGTGGTTATTACGTCATTTGAATGTAGCAACACAGCGGGAAAGTCATAATGATTTTACTTGGGATAATTTACAAGCGCGTGAAATTCATGAATTGACTGTCGGGATCATCGGCGCGGGTAAGATCGGTAGTGAGGTTGCCCGGGTTTTTAAAGCTTTAGGTGCAAGTGTCATTGCAGCCGACCCGATTCATCGGCCAGAATTAAATAGTGTTTTGACATATGTGGATCATCAAACTGTGTTTGAACAAGCAGATATTATTACAATGCACACACCATTGC
>DXAP01000143.1 GCA_019116985.1 Candidatus Ligilactobacillus excrementavium
TGCTTTTAATTTTAGTTGAAGCGCAGTTGCACTTCTTTTTTTGTACAAATCGGTCTAGTGTCGTGGTATACTGATGATAGACATTTTCTTAGGAGGAACAAAAATTTTATATGTCAATTGAAGTAGGTTCAAAAGTAACTGGTAAAGTTTCAGGTATTACAAATTTTGGTGCATTTATCGACTTAGGTGAACATAAGAATGGTTTAGTTCATATTAGCGAGATCTCAGACGGATTTGTAAAAGATATTCATGATGTTCTTTCAGTTGGCGATGAGGTGACAGTTAAGGTCTTGTCGGTCTCTGACGATGGCAAGATCGCTCTTTCGATCAGAAAGGCAAAAGAATCACATCAAAACCAGGACCATCAAGGACATTCTCACAGTGAACATGGTCCAAAATCACGTCCACATAATAATGGTGGGAAAAGTTTTAATGACCGGTCTAATAACCATAACAATAATAAAAAAAGGAGTTACAGTTCACACAAAAATGAACCACATAAAAAGGATGACTTTGATTCCTTGTTGGCTGGTTTTATGAAGCAAAGTGATGAACGTTTAACTTCATTGAAGAGAAATACCGAGGGTAAACGAGGTGGTCGTGGCGGTCGCCGGAGTTAACTTAGGTTTATTAATAGTAATTTTAGGAGGCACAACATTGGAGCTTACTTTGTTGTACCTCCTAATTCATTAATTAGAGAAACAACATCGTGAAAGTTGGTGGAAAATTTAGAGATGAATTTAAATTTTAAATTCCATGAGATCTATGAAAAACTTGGAATAAAACAAGAGCCCATCTTAGTAGCAGTTTCTGGTGGTGTCGATTCAATGGTTTTGCTGGATCTATTGCAACGACTGCCACTTACACTTAAGCCTAAAATACATGTGGCGACAGTTGATCACTGTCTTCGACCCGAAAGTGAGCAGGAAACAAAATATGTTAAACAGTATTGTGAAAAATATCAATTAAAGTTTCATACGATACGATGGGAGAAAAACGACCATCCTGATCAAGGTGTTGAAGAGGCGGGTCGCATTTTTCGCTATAGCTTTTTTTCAAATATTATGCAACAATACAAGATCAACCATTTGTTAACCGCTCATCACGCTGATGATCAGATCGAAACAGTATTGATGAAATTTATTCGTGGCGGCGATTTACATCAGTTACAAGGAATCAGCCTACAACGACCTTTTATGACTGAATTCGACTTATCACGCCCATTGCTGTTTTTTTCTAAGGATCGTTTATATGAATACGCACACAATAATCAGATAGTTTATTTCGAGGATAGCACTAATCAAACTGATGATTTTTTAAGGAACCGGCTTAGACACCAAGTGATCCCTACTTTGAAAAAAGAATCTCCTAATTTATTAGGACATCTAGCTTCTTATCAAGAACAACTAGCCGATCTTTTAGAGGTAGCTGATTCAAAAATTCGCAAGCTAGTTGAACAATTAACTACGCAAGATGGTTATCTGTTGAGTAAGTGGCGGACGCTAACATTGGCGGAGAAAAGAGCTTCTTTGCGTTTGATCTGTACGGATAATGTTGGTGAAATAAATGAAAGCCAGTTAACAGAGATGGTTTCTTTATTGCAAAATACTTCCCGTCCTCAAGGTAAAATCGATGCTAAAGGCGAATATCTTTTTTATAAGAGTTATGAAAACTTTGGATTTACGGATAAAACTAGTCATTCTATTATAATTCAGCCAGAATTTAAACGACAACTTCGTTTAAATAAATGGGTCAAACTAAGCTCTTTTGAAAAGATCGGTTTGTTTCCAGTCGGGACGCCCACGGACAAAGATGATGATGTTTTGCAGTTGAGTACCAAAGTGAAATATTTGGATGTTCGTCATCGTCAAAATGGTGATAAGTTATTGACCTTAGCTGGTCCTCAAAAAGTAAAGAAAATATTGATCGATCAAAAAATCCCATCTAATAAAAGAGAACAGGTGTGGGTAGTTAGTAATGGGTCACATGAATTATTATGGGTCGTAGGGCATAAAAAATCTGATTTGTCACGGCAGGACGTAAATGATAAAATTCATTACATAGTAATTTATAGGAAAATAAGCGGGGAAAAGAGGTTGCTTCATGAATGATGATATTGAAAAGGTTTTGTATAGTAAAGAAGATATAGTTCGTGTTTCGCAAAAATTAGGCAAACAGATCACACAAGATTATGAAGGCAAAAATCCGCTGGTGGTGTGTATTTTAAAGGGCGCGATTTTATTTATGTCTGACATCGTGCGTGAAATTGATACATATTGCGAGTTAGATTTTATGGATGTTTCTAGTTATGGGACTGCACAAGTTTCTTCCGGTTCTGTCAAAATCATCAAGGATCTGGATGTTTCCGTCGAAGATCGGAATGTCTTGATCATTGAAGACATTATTGATACCGGCCGAACATTGCAGACTTTAGTGGACTTATTTGAACACCGTAATGCTAAGTCTGTTAAAATCTGCACTTTGTTGGACAAAAAAGAGCGGCGTGTTGAAGGGGTAACACCTGATTACGTGGGCTTTGAAGTTCCCAATGAATTTGTTGTGGGGTATGGTTTGGATTTCTTGGGGCATTACCGTAATTTGCCGTATGTGGGTGTTTTGAAACCAAGAATTTATGCTGATATTTAATAGTCAATATTAGTCAAAAAAGGTCAAATGTGTTATTATATTTTCAACGGCCGTCTTTTGACGTGTTGAAAAGGTTTAAGGAGGAAAACTATGAAAAACAAGAAAAATGGACTACTAAAAAATAGTCTGTTTTATATTGTGATTTTCCTTGGAATAATGGGTGTGATGTACTACTTTTTCGGTAATAAGTCGGATACAAGTACAGAACAGATCCAGTCAAGCCAGTTCGTAACTCAACTTCAGAAGGACAATGTTAAAGATTTTTCAATGCAGCCCTCGGGTAGCACGTATAAAATCAGTGGTAATTATAAAAAGCCGCACAAAGCTAAAGATAATTCCAATGGTTTTAATGGTCTTGGCAATGTTCAGTCTCCGAAAGTTAAGTCATTTACGACTAATGTTTTGACAAATGATTCCTCGGTTGATCAGATACAAAAGTATGCCCAGAAAAATAAAGTAAAAAATGGTGCCAAAGAAGAAGAATCTAGCAGCATTTGGATTCAATTATTAGTCTACTTGTTACCAGTTGTCTTTATGATTTTCTTCTTCTATATGATGATCGGCCAAGCAGGTCAGGGTGGCGGCAATGGCAAAGTGATGAACTTTGGTAAGTCTAAAGCTAAGCCTGTTGAGAAAAAGAATAATAAGATTCGGTTTTCTGATGTTGCTGGTGAAGAAGAAGAGAAACAGGAATTGGTCGAAGTTGTCGAATTTCTGCGAGATCCACGTAAGTTCCTATCCTTAGGTGCACGGATCCCTTCTGGTGTTTTGCTAGAGGGTCCTCCTGGTACTGGTAAAACTTTACTTGCGAAAGCTGTTGCTGGTGAAGCAGGAGTACCATTCTTCTCCATTTCTGGTTCTGATTTTGTTGAAATGTTTGTTGGTGTCGGTGCTAGCCGTGTGCGTGATCTTTTCAAAAATGCTAAGAAAAATGCTCCGTCGATCATCTTTATTGATGAAATTGATGCGGTTGGACGTCAACGTGGCAGCGGCATGGGCGGCGGTCATGATGAACGTGAACAAACCTTGAACCAATTGTTAGTTGAAATGGATGGTTTCCAGGGCGATGAAGGTGTCATCGTGATGGCAGCTACCAACCGTTCTGATGTGTTGGATCCCGCTTTACTTCGTCCGGGCCGTTTTGATCGTAAGATCCTTGTTGGCCGTCCTGATGTTAAAGGACGGGAAGCAATTCTAAAAGTTCATGCAAAAAACAAGCCATTAGCTAAAGATGTTGACTTGAAGATGATCGCTAAACAAACGCCAGGATTTGTGGGTGCAGACTTAGAAAACTTGCTTAATGAAGCTGCTTTACTAGCTGCTCGTCGTAATAAAAAAGCGGTCGATTCCACTGATCTTGACGAAGCTGAAGATCGAGTGATTGCTGGTCCCGCTAAACGTGACCGTGCTATTAATAAACGTGAACGTGAAACTGTTGCTTACCATGAAGCTGGGCATACGATCATTGGATTGGTCTTAAATGATGCTCGGGTCGTTCATAAGGTAACGATCGTGCCACGTGGACGTGCTGGCGGTTATGCAATTATGTTGCCTAAAGAAGATCAGGCGTTATTGTCTAAAAAAGATGCTGAAGATCAAGTTGCTGGTCTAATGGGTGGACGTGCTGCTGAAGAAATAATCTTCCACGTTCAATCTTCTGGTGCTTCTAATGACTTTCAACAAGCTACGCAAATGGCACGTGCAATGGTTACTCAATATGGTATGAGTGATAAATTAGGCCCGGTTCAATATGAAGGGCAAAGTGGAATGACTCCTGGACAGTACGCTGGGCAACCAAATTATTCAGGCCAGATCGCTAACGTGATCGATGAAGAGGTTATCCGTATTTCCAATGAACAAATGGAACGCGCTAAACAAATTATTCAAGATCACAGAGAACAACATAAGACGATCGCTGAGGCATTGTTACAGTACGAAACATTAGATGAAAAGCAAATCTTAAGTCTTTATAAGACAGGTAAGATGCCATCTGATGAAACAAATGAATTCCCAAGTGAAAAAGAAGCTGCTACTTTTGAGGAATCTAAAAAGGCACTTGAACGCAAAGAAGCGGAAAAGAAAGCTGAACAGAAACAAGATTCTGATAATGGGACATCTTTTGATCAGACGGAAACATTTTATCCTCATGAAGATGATCATGATGAGAAAAACAGCTAAAATTGCTGATTAACTTTTGATAGTGAATGGTTTTGTTGTATGGCAAAACTGTTCACTATTTATTTTTATAGTAAAAATAAATATGCTACAATTTGTAGGTGTATTTTTAGCGTTAGTTTTGTAAAAGAGTATAATTCAGATTAAAAAATAAGGAATTATTTTTGCGAATGCTAAATTTTTAGGTGTATCACAGGAAGTTATAATTTAAGTATTTTTAGAGTTAAAGGAGAAAGACATGGCTGATTATTTAGTTAAAAGTTTAGCTTACGATGGTCAATTACGTGCATATGCAATTGACGCGACACAGACGGTAGCTTATGCGCAAAAAGCACATGATACTTGGAGCGCAGCTTCAGCCGCATTAGGCAGAAGTATAGTGGGGACAGTTTTATTATCCTCTGCTTCTTTATCAGGCAATGAAAAAATGACTGTCAAGATCCAAGGTGATGGTCCAGTTGGCGGGATCGTTGTGGATGGTAATGCTAACGGAACTGTTAAGGGTTACTTGCAGCATCCACACGTTCATTTACCATTGAATGACAACCATAAGATCGACGTTAAAGGTGCGGTTGGGACACAGGGTATGTTGTCAGTTACCAAAGATATGGGATTGAAAGACCCATTTACTGGACAAGTTCCGCTAGTATCAGGTGAACTAGGTGAGGATTTTACTTACTATCTGGCTAAGTCAGAACAAATTCCTTCGGCGGTGGGGCTATCAGTTTTTGTTAAAGATAATAATCTGATCGAGTCGGCTGGAGGTTTTATGATACAGGTTATGCCTGGCGCAACTGACGATGTTTTAGATCATTTGGAGCAACGCTTGAATGAGGTCCCGATGGTGTCGCAGATGATGAAAGATGGAAAAACGCCTGAAGACATCTTGTACGAGATATTGGGTCAAGAAAACGTTAAAGTCTTGGATACTTTGCCAGTGAAATATGAGTGTGATTGTAATAAGGACAGATTTGCTGAAGCTTTGTCATCAATACCTGCTTATCAACTTGATGAGATGATCGCACAAGACCATGGTGCAGAAGCCGTTTGTCATTTTTGTGGTACAAAGTATCAGTTTACGGAAGAAGAATTGCAACAGATCAAAGAAAAAGCTAATGCAAAGTAGCTGTACTGACTGACAATGGGATACTGGTCGATGATTTTAAATAATAAGTTAGTTTATATTTAAAAGACTGGTGTGCTATACTGTTTTTGTATGTAAAAGTGGAAAGAGAGGGTAATCGATGGCTAATCAACAGTCAATGAATGATCAATTGAAGGTTCGGCGCCAAAAAGTAGATGAATTACGCGATGAAGGTATTGCGCCATTTGGACATAGATTTGATCGGGATTCATACAATGAAGATCTTCATCAAAAATATGAGGAATTAAGTAAAGAAGAACTGGGTGACTTGAATGTCACCGCCACAATTGCGGGCCGAATGGTTGCTAAGCGTGGTAAGGGGAAGGTTGGCTTTGCTGACCTTCAAGACCGTACTGGTAAAATGCAACTATACGTGCGTAAAGATATTTTAGGAGAAGACAATTACCATATTTTCAAACGTTCCGATTTAGGTGATTTTTTGGGTGTCACTGGTGATGTGATAAAGACTGATATGGGAGAATTGACTTTACGTGTTACTAAATTGACTTTCTTATCTAAGGCTTTGCGTCCGTTGCCAGATAAATATCATGGTTTACAAAACGTGGAACAGATCTATCGTCAACGCTATTTAGATTTGATCACGAACCACGAGAGCTACGAACGCTTTGTTCATCGTAGTCAGATAATTGCAGCAGTTAGAAATTATTTGGATGGCGAAGGTTTCTTAGAAGTTGAAACACCAGTCTTGCATAATCAAGCTGGTGGTGCATCTGCTCGTCCGTTTAAAACGCATCATAATGCATTGGATATTGAATTGTATCTACGTATAGCTTTGGAGTTACACTTGAAGCGGTTGATCGTTGGAGGTATGGAACGTGTCTATGAAATCGGACGGGTTTTCCGTAATGAAGGGATCGATACAAAACATAACCCAGAATTTACTATGCTTGAATCATATGCTGCTTACTTTGATTTTACCGATGTGATGGATGAGACAGAAGGAATTTTTAAGGCTGCATGCAAAGTTGTCTCTGATGATAATAAGATCAACTATCAGGGTAATGAAGTTGATTTTAATAAGCCATTCCGCCGGGTTCATATGGTTGATATGATCAAAGAAGTAACGGGTATTGATTTCTGGCAAGAAATGTCACTGGAAGATGCACAAAAATTGGCTGACGAAAATAATGTTCACTATGAACCCTATTGGCAAGTGGGGCATATTATCAACCAATTCTTTGAAGATTTTTGTGAAGAAAAAATAGTTGATCCGACGTTTATTTATGGTCATCCTGTTGAAATTTCACCACTTGCTAAAAAGAATGCCGATGATCCAAGATTTACAGATCGGTTTGAATTGTTTATTTTAGGTAATGAATATGCCAATGCCTTTACAGAATTGAATGATCCGATCGATCAACGTGGACGTTTTGAAGCTCAGGCTAAGGAACGAACAGCGGGTAATGAGGAAGCTGAAGGAATCGATGAAGACTATCTGGAAGCAATGGAATATGGAATGCCTCCTACAGGTGGTTTAGGGATCGGTATTGATCGTTTAGTTATGCTGTTGACTGATGCAGATTCTATTCGCGATGTTTTGTTATTCCCAACTTTACGACCTGAAGAAAATAAATAGCTATTGCTGAAAAGTTACTGTTGAATGTATTTCGCCAGTAACTTTTTTATTTTGTCAATTTTTTTAATTTTTAGTTTGTGTTTATGTTCTATATTTGGTTAAAACGCTTGTTATGAGAGCTATTATTGTAAGAAAAGGCGAACTATATTTTCTGTAATTTTATTTGAATATGGATTTTAAAAGTATAGAATTTTATAGTTTGAAAATACTACTTGACGGAATGTTTAATTAACTGTATATTTATATATGCTGATTGATTGGTTATTGAGTTTTCAGTCATTTAGTCAAGCACTTCTTATAAAGTTAAAAAAGATTTTAAAATTTGTGGTTGACAATTTTGCTGGATATGGTAAACTGATAAAGTTGTCATTTCGACAACGTAGCAATTAAATAAGCAAGTAGATCTTTGAAAACTGAACAAAGTTTCGACAAATCAAATGTGTGAGGTCGCTTATCTTAATGATAAGTGCAAACAACATTTGCGAAGTCAATTCGCTAGTAAAATTTATGAGTCACAAACTTTAAAA